>CAMNCV010000180.1 GCA_946534585.1 uncultured Prevotellaceae bacterium | reverse complement strand
CATCCTTCAGGATTGGTGTCAACTTACGTTCCTAACGATGCCTGCGCTGCTGACGTTGACGGCGATGGACAAGTAGAACTGCTAATGAAGTTTGACAACACAGAAGAGATTAACAACAGCTTCCAGAAAAACGGATGGTATGGTGAGCACACCCTTTTTGAGATACTTGAACTTGATGGCAAAGTAAAGTGGTGGGTTAACTGTGGTCCTAACATGGGTGACTTCCAAAACAATGAGCAGAACATCGTAGGCTATGACTGGGACCAGGACGGCAAAGCCGAGGTTATCATGCGATTGGAAGAAGGCTCTACTATCCACATGGCTAATGGCACAACATATCAGATAGGAGCTGATGGACAAAACGGCACTGCATGGACAAACTACCGTGAGCCTCGCTATGTAGGCAATTCTGTAGGTGCCTCTGTGGCACTTGCCTTCGGACTCTCGTCTTCTGCCTCAATATCATGCGATTCTAACTGGGTTTCAACAAAGATAGAGAACGGTATAGCCTATGCTACGACCACAGCACTCAATGAAAACAAAAATGGACGTGGCGCTAATGTCTCTATAACCGACAACAATGCTACAGTTGACTATTGGTTTGGACAAAATGGCACCGCCCGCAGTGTTGAGTGGTTCACTCACTATGGCAAGGAATTCCTCGTATATTGTAATGGAGAAACAGGTGAGATATATGACATCATAGATTTCCCTTGTGCACGCTTTGAAAGCAATGAGACTGACCTCAACAATGCATGGGGTGACGGCTATGGACACCGCTCAAGCAAATATTTCTATGGTGCGCCATTCCTTGACGGACGTAACCCAAGCATTTTCGTAGGACGTGGTATCTACACTCGTCATAAGTTCGTTGCTCTTGATGTTGACAAGAGCACCCACAAACTCTCTGAGCGCTGGCGCTGGATGAACAATCAGAAAGGCTCTCCATGGTACGGCCAGGGTTATCACAACTATGCCATTGTGGATGTCGATTGGGACGGACGCGACGAGATAGTATTCGGCGGCCTTGTAATTGACGATAATGGCAAGGGACTGTCAACAGTAGGCCTTGGTCATGGCGACGCCCAGCATCATGGTGACCTCAATCCCTACAAGCATGGCGCAGAGGGATGGTTTGCCAATGAGGACTCACCAAACAATCACTACCGCGACCTTACAACAGGACAAATTTATTACCGCAATGAATCAACAAACGATGACGGACGTGCTATTGCCGGCAACTTCTCAAATGACATTCCCGGCTCTATAGCATCGTCAGCACATGACTCTTCAACACCTATCAGCCTTGTTGCAGAAAAGCATGTAGATGATGGTTACACCACCGCAGGCATGAACCAGAACTTCAACTGCTATTGGGACGGAGACCTCTGCGAGGAGACTTTCAACTATGTAAACGGTAAGAACACTGAAGGTGCCATAGCAAAGTTCGGTAGCTGGACACCTATCAAGACTCTTACAGGGTCTATGACGAACAATGACACTAAGGGCACACCTTGCTTCATGGGCGATATCCTCGGCGACTGGCGTCATGAGTTCGTTATGCGCACCGCCGAAAACAAAATACGCATATACACCACCACCTATGAGACTCCATGGCGTGTATATTCTATGTGGTACGACCACCAGCAGCGTAACGCTATGGTATGGCAGATGTGCGGCTACAACCAGCCACCTCACACATCTTACTTCCTTGGAGAGATGGAAGGCATCACCGCCGCTCCACCAGCACTTACAATGACTGGACGTACAGAGATAGCTAACGGCGGAACCATCAGCACGACAGACAACACTCTGATTACATGCGAGACTAACGACATGACTGTCAATGTTACTGAAGGTGCATCTCCTTATATTTACATCGACAATGCTCCGTCCTGGGTGCAAGGCTCTGCTCCATCAGAGGCAACCTCTAAGGATTACACAATATCCTATAAGTATTATACCCACACACTTACAGGCGGTGCCTTTACAGGAAGTACACGCCTCGTAAAGCAAGGCGACGGCATGTTGGTTTTGCCTAAGGTTAACCAGACATATAGCGGAGCAACCGAGGTCTGGGCTGGCTCTCTTGCCTTCAGCGGCACGCTGCCTAACAGTGAGGTTTGGATGAACCGCCACACCAATCTCTACACTGCCGGCACATTCACACAGCCTGTGACTATGGAGTACGGCTCTACATTATATATATGCGACAACAACGCCACTGGCGACGGCACACTGCCTGAGGCTGAATATACATCAGCTAACTTCAAGACTCTTAACCTCCACGAGGGTGCAAGGGTGGCTTTCAACGTCAACAAGAGCATGAAGAAGTATGACGTGCTCAATGTAGAGAACCTGAACTTGCGCACTCAGGACTGGCAGTATGGTCCTAAGTATCTCTCACCTGTATTCGAGATAAACAACGCCTCTTCTAAGATTACCGTGGGTACATACCCATTGTGTAAGGCTGACAACATCAACGGTGACATATCTGACATCGTCATCGAGAGTGCTACGGGCTTTGCCAATAACACCAGACGCAAGCTGGAGAATGTTGACGGCGTGATATACCTGAACGTATCTTACGAGAACGAACTTTACATAGGTTCCAAGTATAACATATCATCTATATGGACAGAGTTCTCTCCTTCCTACACCATCGCAAAGGGTGAGACTTATAACTTCAAGTTCGTGAACTATGGTGGCAAGAAGCAGAGCCAGAACTGGATTCTCGCTGCCGTGAACGGCGAT
>CAMNCV010000179.1 GCA_946534585.1 uncultured Prevotellaceae bacterium | reverse complement strand
GTAATCGACTCCCACTTGGGGCTTCGCAGTACGCTGACAGGCTATCAGTACAGCGAGATTATACGGGCCGTATTCTCCGTGTTCTGCTGCTGCGGCGACTGTATGGAATACCTCAACCTGTATCTGAAGGATGTACTTTCCGAGCGTCCGCACACCCGCGTCCCAAGTGCGGACACAGTACTGCGTGGCATAGAGGGACCGGCAACGGAGAAGCCCACAATCAGACAACATCGTCCCAAGCAAGGGCTAAATCAGACAATCGAAAAATTATCTGCGGATTTTAGGGATAATACAAAAAAATTCTGAAGTTTCCTTGAGCTATGCGAAAAACTTTGTCCTCGGTAATCATAGCGATATTCTTTAGTTTCATTGTTTGTTTACTACTACAAAGTTACTAAAAATATCGCTATTTTGCAAATAATCAGGCGGTTATCTTGATATATCGTCCGTTAAAAAACTAAAATACTTATCCCGAACTGGGGTATTAATTTGACTTCTTCGTTTCATGGTCGTATATATATTATATGGACACATAAAGTATGAAAGTCTCATGAGAAAGAAGGACAATACATATTTAGAGAAAATCTTCGGTATCAGTGGCGTTGCTTTGTTGCAGAAATGTACGAGGAGTCTTTTGCACGGCAGGATATTGCTGCTGGTGTTGTGTATCTTCTGCATTGTACCTTGCAGAGGATACCCAAGTCAGCAACACCTTGAGGTGAAACAGCGCAAGGGCAATATGTTTGTGAAACTGCACAACTACAACACAGAGGACACAGTGTCGCTTGTCTGCGTAATCCAGGGTAGTGGGAATAATCTGGAGGCGGACTTTGACCCGGAGAAGGTGTTGAAGATCAGTGGCAGTTTGCTGGCCCGAGGTGAAGTGGTAGTTACGATACGTACGAAAGACACGGATGAGATTATTGCCCGATGTGATACCGTAGTCAGTTTGTCAAATGCCACGACGGAACTTCCGAATGTTACGGTTCAAGGTGTCAAACGTCCGATAAAGTCAGAGATATCCCACAGGATGGGTAAGCCGTCATTCATGATTACGGAGAACGACCAGAAACTGAAGTTATTCACCGACTTGAATCTATTGTTACGCAATATAGGTGTCAGGAGCTCGCCCGATAAATATGGGATGAGACATCTGTTTGCATGTGTATTCATTGTAGATTCGAATGGCGAGATACAAGAGGTTCCACCTATATCTATCGTGCCAAGTGAGATAAAACAGATTGATTTATATAGAGGCACAAAAATTGATCCCGATATTGTCGTCATACAGTTAAAGCAAGGAGTGGCATATTGACGATACATACTGAAAAATATGAAGAGGGTGTTTGTTGGCTGTGGTGTCTTCATCCTGGTGGTTATAGCCGTCGCAACCATCGGGGGGAGTTTCTATATGCTTGACTTTTCCCTGGCGCCCGACCCAAACAGGAGAGATACGGCCTTTTGCTATAGTGAACTGTATGAGAAATATCCCGAAACCCGTCAGTGGATTGACAGTTTGAACAGAATTGATGCTTTGCGAGACACCCTCCTCACTATGCCGTCAGGTGAAAGGCATCATGCGCTCTATATCAGGAATGGAGGAAACAAGACGGCTCTGATACTGCATGGCTGGCGGGATTGCAGCATTGATTTCCTCTTTCTGGCACGGATATATGAGAAGGAGTTAGGCTATGACGTGGTGTTGCCTGATTTACATGCTCATGGCTACAGTGACGGCGACAGGATACAGATGGGATGGCTTGACAGGATTGATGCCCTGCATTGGTTGACAGTATTCAAGACTGACACCATGGCTGTTCATGGTGTATCTATGGGTGCAGCAACGGCCATGATGCTGTCTGCTGAGGCGATGCCCGAGGGAATAAAGGACATACGCTTCATCGAAGACTGCGGATATACAAGTGTTTGGGATGAGTTCGCAGGAGAACTAAAGAACCAGTTTGGGCTTCCTGAGTTCCCTTTGATGTACACGACCAGTCTTTTGTGTAAGATTAGCAGCGGATGGAGTTTTGGAGAGGCTTCAGCCATCAATCAGGTCAGAAAGTGTTCCTACCCGATGTTGTTCATACACGGCGACAGCGACTCCTTCGTGCCGACAGAAATGGTGTACCGCCTTTACGATGCCAAGCCATCGAAGAAAAAGCTGTGGGTCACCCGTGGGACCAAGCATGCAGAGTCATATAAGGATTACAGGGCGGAATATGTCAAACAGGTTAAGGACTTCTTAATCGAATAGATACTCACGCTCTACTAAGTCATATTAGAGAAGTGGTGGCGGAATAAGGCATGAACCCGTCAGAATGTGTCATGTTGTGCCACGGAAAATGAGACGCTTTGCTTCCCTGACCCATACCACGAGGGAAGAGAGTAGGATGATGATAAGCCAGTCGGAGAGAGTCAGCGGCACTACATTGAAGAAAGTGTTGAGCACCGGCAACTGCACCATAGCTATCTGACCGAGGAATATCACCACGGCGATGGTCACGAAACTGCGGCAGTGGCGCATATTGAATGCGCTGCTGCCGCTGTTGTATGCCCGCGCACAGAACATATACCAGAAGTGAGTCATGACAAAAGTGGTGAAGAGCAGCGTCAGTTCGTAGGGCGTTATTCTCTGTGCTTTGTCATGGGACAGGGCAGTACTGCTGTTGCAACCGCTAAGCCACGATGCTGCGGCATCATAGAATTGGCTGAGGCTATGCACGTCGTTATGCTTGAAGACGTAGAGCATACCCACAAGCAGGAGGAAGAAGAACACGCCCACGCCCATGATGTTGCGGAGCATGGAACGGTCGAGTATGAAAGCATGGCGGTTGCGTGGAGGGTCGTTCATCACGCGGTTGCTGGGCGGCAGAGCCGACATTGCGAAGGCGGCAAACGTGTCCATGATGAGATTAACCCACAGCATCTGAGTGACAGTGAGCGGAGATTGCGTACCCATGAAGGCACCACACAGCACGAGCAGGCACGCCGCCACGTTGACCGTGAGTTGGAAAAGCAGGAAACGCTGTATGTTCTGAAACAGTGAGCGCCCCCATTCTACGGCGCGCACGATGCTTGAGAAAGAATCATCTGTGATGGTAATGTCGCTCGCTTCCTTAGCCACGCTGGTGCCGGAGCCCATCGACAGTCCCACGTGGGCAGCGTTGAGAGCCGGAGCATCGTTAGTGCCATCGCCAGTGACAGCTACCACCTCGCCCCGTTGCTGCAGGGCCTCGACCAGTCGTTTCTTATCCATAGGACGGGCGCGGGCTATTATCTTCAGCCTATCCACGCGCTGTAGCAACGCTTCAGTGTTCAGAGCGCCGAACTCCCTGCCGTCAATCACGGCATCCTGCTTGTCCTCCTTCTCTATTATGCCTATCTGACGGCCAATCTCGCGAGCCGTGTCAATGGTGTCGCCAGTCACAATCTTAATCTTGATGCCAGCCTGCATACACTGAGCCACGGCTTGCTTCACGTCGCTGCGCACGGGGTCTGCTATGCCCACAATGCCGAGGAAACGCACCGTCTGCCCCTCCTTACAGGCGAAAGCCAGCGTGCGCAGTGCGCGCTGCTGATACGCAGAGAGGGCTTGCCTGTAGTCCTCGCGCGAGTATTCGCTGCCGAAGTCGTCAGCCATCTGCATCACAATCTCTGGTGCTCCTTTTATATATAGCCTGCCATCGGCAAGCGTTGACATATACTTGCGCTCCGTAGAGAATGGCGTCTGCTCGGTGATTACGGCACTGTCGCGCAGCGAGCGGTAGTCTATTCCGTGCCCGTTGAGGTATAGGAGCAACGCTCCCTCAGTAGGATTGCCCACCACGTGGGGCGCATCGGCAGAGAAATCGAGCGCAGCGGTGGAGTTGACAGCCATACACTCATGCAGTCTTTCAGCCAAGGAAGCGTCAGCCAGTATTTCTCTCACCTGCATACGGTTCTCCGTAAGCGTGCCGGTCTTGTCGGTGCATATCACCGTGGCTGCTCCCATCGTCTCGCAAGCGTGCATACGCCTGACGAGGTTGTTGGTCTTGAGCATACGCCGCATGGAACCGGCCAGGGCCAGTGACACCGCCATGGGCAAGCCTTCGGGCACTGCCACGACCACGAGTGTCACGGCAATCATTATGGTCTGCAGCGTGTAGGCTATGGTGTGGGAGATGTCGCCGTGGCTGATGTCGCCGTCAAGCAACCCCTCGGCATTGTAGGTCAGCATACGCCCGATGATTACGGCTATGGCAATGGCATAGCTTATGCGCGTAATCCAGAGCGACAGTCGGTCGAGCTGCTCATTGAGAGGCGTGTTTACGCGTTGCGTCACCGTATTCTTCTGTTGCAGGCGAGCAGCGCGCTGCTGCGTGTCGTTGAGTGCCTCCATGTGGTTCTCGCTGTACTCCACACCAGTCAGCGACTGCATGATGCGCCCATTCTCGGTATGGTCGCCCACGGCAGTCACTACCGCTACGGCATGACCCTCCATCACCTGCGTGCCACGATATACGCAGTTGCGAGGATACGTGGCATCGCTGTCCTCAGCCTCAGGGTTTTCACCCGCACTTACTGAGAGGGTGGGGGAGGGACGGTCTGCGATTGCCACCTTCTCATGGGCTGGCTCGCCCGTCAGTGACGACTCGTCAACGATGAGGCTCACCGCTTCAAGCAGGCGTGCATCGGCGGGTATCTCCTGACCGGCAGAGAGCACCAGTACATCGCCAACGACTACGTCGCATTTCGGGATTTCCGTCACGTTGCCATCGCGCACCACAGCCACGGGCTCGTGGTCGTTCTCCTGATTGAGCAGCGTAAACTCCTTCTGGGCTTTCAGTTCGAAGTAGAAAGCCAGTCCCGTAGCAAGCATTATGGCCACGAAGATGCCGGCAGGCTCAAAGAATACCGTGGCGCTCTCGTGGAGAACGAGGTATTCGTAGCATGATACCCCTACGGCAAAAACACCGATTATAAGCAGAATGACAATCAGAGGGTCGGCAAACTTTGCCATAAACATACGCCACAGCGGCATTTTCTGCTGTGGCGTCAGTAGGTTGCGCCCATGCAGGCGGCGGCTTTCCTCCACCTGAGCGGCGGTCAATCCCTTATGTGTTGAAAAGTGAGCATTGTCCATCGTGACGCAAAATTACAACTTAATTTTCGTTTCAGCAAAGAAATCGCAATCTGAAATCTTAAAAAGTCATAAAAAACCACCGTACCATGGCTCATTGTGTGCAAGGAGCCTGGCTGTGCTGCGGAAATGGCAGTGAGAGCAGCCTTTGCGGCCATGCCCCGTAACCGCTATCAGATTATGCGGTAAAAGCATAGCGATTACCCCGTAATTGCTACCTGATTACACAGTAAAAGCATAGTGATTACCTTGTAATTGCTATCTGATTACACAGTAAAAGCATAGCGATTGCAAGATAAGAAAAAAAGTATAGGAAAAAGGAAAAATTTCACATTCTTTAATAGTCTTGAAAAAAAAATATGACATAATTATCTGTAAAACATTTTTTTTTCGTAACTTTGCACCCGACTAATTAAAAAAATCTACGATTAAGAAAATGAAAAAGATTCTATTATTCGCAGTGGCTGCCGTGATGATTGCCAGTTGTACACAGACTGGAAAGAATGGTACCATAGAGCAGGCGGATGAGCGCATTGACTCAATGCAGCGCGTGCTTGACCAGAAAGACAATGAAATCAACGACATGATGTCAACCTTCAACGAAATTCAGGAAGGCTTCCGCCTTATAGAGGCTGACGAGGAGAAGGTGACACTGGCTAAGGCTGGCGAGGGTGCCAACCAGACAGCACAGATACGCGAGAGTATGAAGAACATACAGGAGCGTATGAAGCACAATAAGGAGCTGATTGCCAAACTGCAACGTCAGGTGCGCGAGGGCAGCAGCCGCTCTGCAGAACTGAAGAAGATGGTGGAGAATTTCACCAAGGAACTTGAGGAGAAAAACAACGAACTGCAGTCTCTGCGTGCAGAACTTGAGCAGAAGAACATACACATTGCTGAGCTTGACCAGACCGTAGCTACGCTTAACACCAGCGTTGACGAACTGAAACAGGAGACACAGCAGAAGGCAGAGACCATCAGCAATCAGGATAAGGAACTCCACACCGCTTACTATGTGTTCGGAACAAAGAAGGAACTGAAGGCCAACAACGTATATAACGGTGGAAAGGTACTGCAGTCTAACTTCAACAAGAACTACTTCACCAAGGTTGACATTCGTGTTGACAAGGAAATCAAACTCTACTCTAAGTCAGCAAAGATACTTACCTCACATCCGGCAAGCAGCTACTCTCTGCAGCAGGATGCACAGAAGCAGTACATACTGCGCATCAACAATCCTGACGTGTTCTGGTCAACGAGTAAGTACCTTGTAATAATGGTGAAGTGATAACATATTTTCTGATACTGACCCCGTTGCTTGCTGCAGCGTTGGGATATACAATAATACCAAAGATAGTGGAGCTCTCACATGAGCTCCACATCTTTGATTTACCTGATAGCCGCAAGGTTCACAAACTGCCAGTGCCGCGATTGGGCGGTGTTGTGTTTCTGCCCATAGTAATCATTGCCGTGGCCGTGGCAATAGTGGTAATGCTCAGGTTTAATATTGACACGGAGCGACTCTGGAAGGGCACAGTGGTGCAGACGTTCGTGGCATACCTCGGAGGCGTGATGATGCTCTACATCGTCGGACTGTATGACGACCTGCACGGAGTAGGCTACAAGACAAAATTCCTCGTGCAGATAGCTGCCGCTTCGATATTGTGCGTCAGCGGACTGTGGGTCTCTAACCTGCAGTATGTTTTCTTCATCGAGGAAATCCCCTTCTGGATTGGTATGCCGCTGACGGTGCTGTTTACCGTATATGTCACCAATGCCATGAACCTCATTGACGGCATCGACGGACTGGCCTCCGGACTTTCAATCATCGCCCTCAGCGTGATTGCCATGCTCAACGGTACCACCGGTGACACTGTATGGGCGCTGATCTCTCTGGCATACATAGGTGTGCTGGCGACTTTCTTCTATTACAACGTCTTCGGCAATAGGCATAAGACGTTTATGGGCGACGCAGGCAGTCTGACGCTCGGTTTTACGCTCTCATTCCTCATACTGCACTACTGGCAGTTGACACCAGTGTGGAATCCTCATTTTCATAATGTGGGCATCGTGGCGGTCAGCACTATAGTCATCCCGTGTCTTGATGTGCCACGCGTCATGTTGAGCCGTCTGCGTGACGGTCGCAACCCCTTCCTGCCCGATAAAAACCACGTGCATCACAAGTTGCTGCGTGCAGGTCTGTCGTCACATGCCGCCATGCTGACACTCGTAGCCTTGTCGCTGATGTTCGTCATAGCCAACTACATAATGGCTGCACACATCTCCCAGACCGTGATGCTTGTGGTCGATATACTGTTGTTCGTGGTGATGCACCTGGTGATAAACCATTTTATATACAAGAAAGAAAAAGGGAAACAGGAATATCAGAGGGAATATGAAATAAAATAAAAAACAAGAAGGGTATGTTTTACAGAAAACATACCCTTCTTGCTTTATATAAACTCAAAGAACTTTGTTATATACTTACAAGAACACAGCAGGAAATTAGAGTACATCCCATTTTCCCGGCAGGCCTTAGCATCCTCCACGGTAAGCTGCAACCGGTTTCTCACACTTTTTGTCGACATTCCGCCGGTGCGCATCGTTACCATGTCTATTGGCAAGTACTTATAACGTATCTTAGCCTTGCGGAATAGCCTAACCATCATCTCATAGTCCGCAGCTAACTTATAGTCTAAGGAATATCCTCCGTACTTCTCGAATAACTCCCTGCGCGCGTAAAAGGAAGGGTGGGCTGGCATATAGCCGAAACGTAGTGCCCACGGACGGAAATGGCGAGAACTATAGTACCTGACACATTTATCTAAATTACCAGGACGTACAAAGTGAATGTCACCATATACGGCATCTATGTCATCAGAGAACCCCTCCACTACACTCTGCAACACTGTATCTGACGTAAAGAAATCATCACTGTTAAGGATACCTACAATGTCACCCGTGGCATGCAAAATACCC
>CAMNCV010000178.1 GCA_946534585.1 uncultured Prevotellaceae bacterium | reverse complement strand
TAAAAGCCTCTATTTATTTACGTGAATAAGACTTTATATCTTATGAATATTTCAGAAGACCTTGTTATATTCTACGGAAAATATGAATATTAACGTGATATGCTGAAACCATACTATCCTTAGTAACGATGTTTTATGTCATGCAAGACACATTAGATAGTATGTGCCGAACTGCCATCGAAGCAGTGAGTGCAGACCTTGCACTTGGGCAAACCTATAGCCTCAATTATAGTCTCGAGTTTCGCGAACTTCAAGGTGTCGATATTCAGACGCTTAGCGATTTCCTTAACCATAGCCTTGTATTCTGGCGAGTCAGTATGGGCATAGTCTTTCAGTCTGTCTTCTGAAATCTTTACGTTCTCTGCGGTATCAGCATCTGCGAGCATCGTGGCTTCTTTACTTCCTGTCTCAAAGTCTTGTATGACGCGACGAGTGATGAGTTCCAGTTCGCTCTTTGATGCAGAGAAGTTGATAAACGGGCAACCCCAGATAAGAGGCGGACAAGCTATACGCATGTGTACCTCCTTTGCTCCGAGTTCTTTCAGTACCTTGGTATTCTCACGCAACTGCGTACCTCGAACTATTGAGTCATCGCAGAACAGACAACGCTTACCTTGCAGCATAGCCTTGTTAGGTATGAGTTTCATCTTCGCAACGAAGTTACGTGTATTCTGGTTTGTAGGCATAAACGAGCGCGACCACGTTGGGGTATATTTGGATATACAACGCTGATAAGGCACACCATGACCTGCAGCATATCCAGTAGCCATACCAAGACCGGAATCTGGTATTCCGCCTGCATTGTCAACCTCGGTATCATCCTCCTGTCCCATCACATAACCTGTGTGGTAGCGCACTTCCTCTACGTTCTTTCCTTCATATAAGGATGTAGGAAAACCATAGTATATCCAAAGGAACGAGCACACTTGCATCTGCTCTTCAGCCTTGCGCAGGGTGGTCATACCGTCAGCAGTCAGTTCTACGACTTCGCCTGGTCCAACATAATGTTCTATCTCGTAGCCGAGATTAGGGAAAGCCGTTGTCTCTGACGTTGCAGCCATGGCACCGTCTTTCTTACCAATTACGATAGGTGTGCGCCCCCAGAAGTCACGAGCTGCAATAACGCTGTGGTCAGTAAGAATTAGCATTGAGCACGAACCCTTTACGTTTTTGAATACATTCTCAATGCCATCAACGAAGTTCTTACCCTTTATAATAAGGAGACCGACGAGTTCGGTGGGGTTTATGCGACCAGACGAGAACTCCGACAGCACCATATTCTCCCCCAGCAGTTTATTGGCTATTTCCTCAGCATTATTGATGCGTCCTACGGTTACGATAGCGAAACGTCCGAGATGAGAGTTCATCAGCAGAGGTTGCGCGTCGGTATCAGATATAACACCGATGCCTTGCTCACCAAAGAATTTAGGTAGTTCTTCCTCAAACTTCGTACGGAAGTAACTGCTTTGCAGATTATGGATAGAGCGGCGGAAGCCCCCCGTTTCCTTACTGAATGTTGCTATACCGCCACGCTTCGTACCGAGGTGTGACTGATAATCTACTCCGTAGAATAGTTCTTCTACGCATCTTTCCTTTTGTATTGTGCCGAAAAAACCGCCCATAGTTTTTGCTTTGCAAAGAAGTTATTAGTTATGAGTTGTAAGTTATGAACTTCAGCGATGAATTAGCGTAGTCACATGACACTCACAACTCATAACTTGCGAGACAAGAGTTCGCTTTTATCCGTAAATTATCTTACCGTCTGCACCCGTATTCTCTGGAATGAACGACTTGTTGTACTGTTCCATTCCACGCAATGACATACCCATATTAGAGAATCCGCCATCGTGGAAGAGAGTCTGCATCGTAACCTTCTTAGTCAAGTCAGAGAAGAGCGTCATGCAGTAGTCAGCACAGTCGTCAGCTGAAGCGTTGCCAAGTGGCGACATACGGTCAGCAAAGTCAAGCATACCGTCGAAGCCCTTGATGCCACCGCCAGCAGTGGTGAGCGTAGGCGACTGTGAGATACAGTTGATACGCACGTGCTTCTCACGTCCATAGATATATCCGAAAGAACGAGTAATCGACTCAAGCAGAGCTTTAGCGTCAGCCATATCGTTGTAACCGAAGAAAGTACGATGACTTGCCACGTAGGTCAGTGCCACGATAGAGCCGTATTCCGAGATAGCATCGAGCTTCTTAGCCACCTGTATCATCTTATGGAATGATATGGCTGAGATATCGAGAGTCTTATCGAGGAAGTTATAATCCAGGTCATCATATGTGCGTTTCTTACGCATATTGACCGACATAGCGCAAGAGTGGAGTACGAAGTCTATCTTTCCTCCGAGAGCCTTCTGTGCCTCTATGAAGAGGTTTTCAAGATCCTCCACGCTCGTTGCGTCGGCAGGAATCATTGCCTTTGCATTAGTTTTCTTAGCCAGTTCGTCAAGAGTACCCATACGTATCGCTACGGCTGTATTGGTGAGTACTATCTCTGCGCCTTCTTCTACGGCGCGCTCTGCTACTTTCCAAGCGATTGACTGCTCATTGAGCGCACCAAAGATGATGCCACGCTTGCCTTTCAGTAAGTTGTAAGCCACTGTTTTGTAATTAAAGTTGGTAATTAATAACGTAAAAGTATGTTTACTTTCGACCAAGAGTCTCGGTCGATTTCATGTCACACTTTTTCCTTTTTTATATTTTAGATTATATCTTTGTTATTTGTTTTTCGACTGCAAAATTACAACATTTAGTTGAGATACACAACTAAAACGGATAAAAAAATCCACAAAAAGCAGAAAAGTATGGTTTTGCAATGTTATTTACAAAACCATACTTTCAGCATTTTACAGTGCATTAAGCACTTGTTCCTTAATCTGTTCCAGTTCGTCTTTCATTTTCACCACGATGTTCTGCATCTCTGCCTGATTGCTCTTTGAACCCGTAGTGTTTATCTCGCGTCCCATCTCTTGGGCAATAAATCCCAGTTTCTTACCTTGACTCTGCGGTTCATCCATTGTCTCGCGGAAATACTTCAGGTGGTTGGCAAGACGCTGTTTCTCTTCCGAGATATCAAGTTTCTCTATGTAATATATGAGTTCCTGCTCCAACCTACCGCGATCATACTCCACTTCTGGCAGCTGAGCGAGGTTATCCGTAAGCCTTTGGCGAATCTTCTCCACGCGCGACTGCTCATAGGGTTCTATCTCTTTCATCAGCGATGCAATATTGCTGAGTTTCTCTTCAAACTTACGGCGCAGAGCCTCGCCCTCCTGCAGGCGAAAGGCTACCAACGCGTCAAGAGCCTCGTCTATGGCACGTCGAGCAACTATCCACTCTTCATCAGTCAGCGTCTCCTGTTCGTTACGGCTGTAAACATCGGGCATACGCATCACCAGCGCAAGCCAGTCGGCTGTTGTCATGCTGGCAGTATCTGCCCCAATAATGCCTGCCGTAGCCTGCAACTGTTCGTAATAGTTACGCACGAGTGGCTGATTGATTATCTGGGCATCGCCACCGGCATCGCGTTCCACCCAGATAGAGAAATCTACCTTACCACGCACGACTTTCTCTTGTATAGCCTTGCGTATCCCCATCTCCTTCTCACGATAGATGGGAGCGATACGAGTTTGACAGTCAAGGGTTTTAGAGTTAAGCGCCTTGATTTCTACATGTATTGTCTTGTCTTGAAAAATTGCTACGGACTTGCCATAGCCAGTCATTGATAACAGCATTTTGTTATGGTTTATTTCTTCGGAATGCAAAGTTACAAAAAAAAAAGCAAATAACCTATCTTTGCCGATATTTTTATGTCTTTGCCTATTGAAAATTGCGTGGTTCGCGTTTTTTTCGTAACTTTGCACATGGATATTTGACAAAAACACAAATAAGATGGAAAAGACATTAGTGATATTAAAGCCCAGTTGCCTGATGCGTGGCCTTGTGGGTGAGGTGACAAAGCGTTTCGAGCAGAAAGGTCTGCGCTTAGCGGGCATGAAGATGTGTCAGTTGACTGACGCCCAGATGAGTGAGCACTACGCCCAGCATAGTGGCAAGCCATTCTTTCAGCAGCTAAAGGATGCCATGACTGTCACGCCTGTCATAGTATGCTGTTACGAAGGAGTATATGCAGTAGAGGTAGTACGCCAGATGGCTGGTGCAACGAGCGGACGCAAGGCTCTGCCTGGCACGATAAGAGGAGACCTGTCAATGTCATTTCAGGAGAACATCGTACACACGAGCGATTCCCTTGAGACTGCGGCCACAGAGCTGAAACGTTTCTTCCGTGACGATGAAATATTCGATTATCCTATGCCACTGCAGGGATTTCTATATGCAGCAGACGAACTGTAGGAGAAGTACAATATGAAGAACTGAAGTTGTCCATTGTTGTGTTTGTTGTCGCTACCAAGGGCTGCCACCGTAGTCTATTCTTACGGCAACCGAGAACAACAATGGACAATTTTTTTGCTTTGAAATACAGAAACTCTTATAAATCGAAACAATTCTTTGTTTTTTCTCATACACCAAAAACAGAAATATAGCAAAGCGACAAGACAATAGATATATTTGATTACTAAAAGTTCCTTTCAGTATTCACATCGTGACAAAATGTAACTATTTATGCTTTATCGTTATAAAAAAGTAAAAATAAACGGTTATTTCTTTGCCATTTGATTTATTTTGCTTAACTTTGCAAACGAATTTGATTTTCAAGAGACCACCAAAAGACAATTTACATATATATTATTATGACGAGAGCAATAATAACAGTAGTAGGAAAAGACACCGTGGGCATCATTGCCAAGGTGTGTACATACCTTGCAGACAGCCAGATAAACATACTCGACATATCACAGACCATCGTTCAGGAGTACTTCAACATGATGATGATTGTTGATATGTCACGCTGCAACACGGCCTTCGACCAAGTGGCTACGGAACTCACTGCCATCGGTGATAAGATGGGAGTGCAGGTGAAATGCCAGCTTGAGGATATTTTTGACAAGATGCACCGTATTTAGTTATAATGCCACAATCAATAATTAACTGCAAGTATCTCATGCGTTCGTATCAAGATACGACATCCGTTAAGTATTAGTTATTGATTCTTTTAATCATCATTTGAAGTCAATGATAAACATTTCCGAGGTTCTTGAAACCAACAAGATGATTGAGCAGGAAAACCTTGACGTGCGCACCATCACGATGGGCATAAGCCTTCTTGACTGCGCCGACAAGCAGCTCGACACCACTTGTGAAAAGATATACAACAAAATAACCACTCTGGCACGCAATCTCGTAAAGACAGGCGAGGAGATTAGCCGTGAGTTTGCCATACCAATAGTCAACAAGCGTATCAGCATCACTCCGATATCCCTTGTGGGTAGCGCGTGCTGCAAGATACCAGCCGACTATGTAGAGATAGCAAAGACACTCGATCGTGCGGCAAAAGAGGTAGGAGTAAACTTCCTCGGTGGTTACTCAGCCATCGTGAGCAAGGGTATGACGAAGAGTGATGAGTTGCTCATTCGCTCCATACCACAGGCCATGGCAGAGACTGAGCGTATATGCTCAAGCATCAACGTGGGTTCCACGAAGACTGGCATCAACATGGATGCCGTGCGCCTTATGGGCGAAATAATAAAGCAGACAGCCGAATACACGAAAGAGCAGGATTCTCTTGGATGTGCAAAACTCGTGGTACTTTGCAACGCTCCTGACGACAATCCGTTCATGGCAGGTGCATTCCACGGAGTATCTGAGGCTGACGCAATAATCAATGTAGGCGTAAGCGGGCCAGGAGTCGTGAAATATGCCTTGGAGCAGATGGACAAGGATGGGTTGGCAAACTTTGAGACCCTGTCAGAAACCATAAAGAAGACAGCTTTCAAGATTACGCGTGTAGGTCAACTCGTGGCGCAAGAGGCATCGAAACGCCTCGGTATTCCTTTCGGAATCATTGATTTATCACTTGCTCCTACGCCTGCTATCGGTGACAGTGTAGCCGATATTTTGCAATGTATGGGTGTGGAGCGTGCCGGTGCACCGGGCACAACGGCTTGTCTGGCCATGCTCAACGACCAGGTGAAGAAGGGCGGAGTAATGGCAAGTTCCTACGTAGGCGGACTGTCGGGAGCTTTCATCCCTGTCAGCGAAGACCAGGGAATGATTGATTCCGTTATCGCTGGTGCACTGACAATAGAGAAACTGGAGGCTATGACGTGTGTCTGCTCCGTAGGTCTTGACATGATTGCCATACCGGGAGATACCACTGCTGCAACCATTTCCGGCATCATAGCCGACGAAAGTGCCATAGGCATGGTAAACCAGAAGACCACCGCCGTGCGCATAATCCCCGTCATAGGCAAGAAGGTTGGCGACACGGTAGAGTTTGGCGGACTGTTAGGATATGCTCCGATAATGCCCGTAAACACATTCGGTTGCGAGCGTTTCGTAAACCGAGCAGGTCGCATACCGGCACCTATTCATAGCTTTAAGAATTAAGGAACTGAAAAATTAAAGAACTGAAGTAAAATAAATATTTAAACAAACACAATATACAAATGAAGAAAATCAGAGCAGCCGTAGTAGGTTACGGCAACATTGGAAAGTTTGCCATCGAGGCTCTCGAGGCAGCAGAGGATTTCGAGATTGCAGGCGTAGTACGCCGTGCCGGTGCAGAAAACAAGCCAGCTGAGTTGGCACAGTATGAGGTAGTTAAGGACATAGCCGAGCTTAAGGACGTTGACGTGGCTATCCTCGCCACTCCTACACGTTCTTGTCAGGAATATGCCGAAAAGATTCTCGCTATGGGTATCAACACCGTTGACTCTTTCGACATACACACATCAATCGTGGATTATCGCCGTGCGCTCATGCCTATCGCACAGAAGAACGGTACTGTGGCTGTAATTGCAGCAGGATGGGACCCGGGGTCTGACTCTGTAGTACGCACTCTTATGCAGTCTCTCGCGCCAAAAGGTCTCTCTTACACTAACTTCGGTCCCGGCCGCTCAATGGGTCACTCTGTTTGCGTACGCTCAAAGGCTGGTGTGAAGGACGCTCTGTCAATGACAATTCCTGTTGGCGAAGGCATACACCGCCGCATGGTTTACGTAGAATTGGAAGATGGTGCAAATCTCGACGAGGTGACAAAGGCTATCAAGGCTGACCCTTACTTCGCAAATGACGAGACTCACGTATTCCAAGTAGAATCTGTTGACGCTCTGAACGACGTAGGTCATGGCGTGAACCTCACACGCAAGGGTGTGTCAGGCAAGACCCACAACCAGTTGTTTGAGTTCAACATGAAGATTAACAACCCTGCTCTCACCGCTCAGGTGCTCGTAAATGTAGCTCGTGCCTCTATGAAGCAGCAGCCAGGCTGCTACACTATGATTGAGATACCAGTTATCGACTACCTGCCAGGCGACCGCGAGGACCTCATCTCACACCTTGTATAATAATATATAAACCACAGGATAAAAGCTCCCACAGCACGCTGTCTGTGGGAGTTTTTTTACACCATATTGTACTCGGGTGTGAACGATGGCGTTGCAATCGCTATCTGATTAGTGTGTAATAGCTATGCGTTTACCATGTAATAGCTATCTGATTGGAGTGTAATTGCATAGTGATTACAGCACCCCTTATAAGCAACTGGAAAACAGATGGATACAACGCACCACAAACTATGACTTACAGCAATTTAAAACTTCTTTTCTTTTTCCTGACAGCAACATTGATGCTAACAGGATGCCGCACGATGCAAAGTAATGCCACTCGTGGTGTTACCATTGGTGTAAATGCCGGCGGATATGTATATTACGAAGAGCAAGGCAAGGGGGATGCCGTGATATTGCTTCATGGCCATTCGCTCGACCGGCGCATGTGGCAGGGGCAAGTGCCGACGCTGGCGCGGCATTTCCGTGTTATCACACCCGACTTCCGCGGCTACGGACGTTCGTCGGAGATGCGCGAGGATATACATACCACGCATTGCGATGACATAATAGCATTGATGGACTCGCTGCATATCAGCAGGGCTCACGTCGTAGGTCTGTCGATGGGTGCTTTTGTTGCAGGCGACATGCTGGCGATGCACCCCGAAAGGCTTATCAGCTGCACGTTATGCAGCGGCGGAATACGTAACTCTCCCTCACCCTCTGAGCCTTCAGACTCAAGTGAATGGGCAAAACGCGAACAAGAGATTGCGAAACTGAAAGCCAGTGGCATAGAACAGATGAAGCGTCAATGGACTGAACAACTCATAGCAAGCGGTGGTACGCAACGCGAACGTATGCGTCTGATGCTTACACAGATGATAAAGGATTGGTCTGCCTGGCAACCGCTACATCATGAGCCTCGCTTGTTTTACGGACGCGAAGCATGGCTACGTCTGCAAAGCAACAGTCCTGTCAGCGTACCGCTACTTGTATTACGTGGAGAAACTGAGGGCAAGACAAAAAACGCACGCGAGCTGAAATACGTTAGCGATGGCAGACAGATAGTTTTGCCTGACTGCGGTCACATGATGAATATGGAGCGCCCTGATGAGTTCAACAAGGTGGTGCTTGAATTTCTGTCAAGCCACAAACGTTAGCTCATTATAGTTTGAACATTTCATGCCTGCACCTTTATTTATTCGCGAAACAATCTTACTTTCACAGCGAATTAGCATAGTACTCTATATTCACGGCGAAAACGCATATATCGTATTATCACGTCGTGTGTGTCCACCTCTACCGTATGTCTCGTAACGACAATGCCGTCGCCAAGTGCCGTCTGTCCGTATATACTGATATATGGAGCTTTAACATGTATCGGGCGACGGAGCCGTATCTCACCAGCTACGTTGACTGGATATTGTGCATGGGCACTGAATACAGTAAGTAGCCGCTGACAGTATCAAACTGACTGTGTTTTACTAAGCATAGCATAAGATATATATTTAAAACAAAAACGGATTGCACACATGAGAAAACTCAGATATGTGCAATCCGCAAGTTATAAAGTCTTTTTCAAGAAAAGTCAGATTTAGAAGAACAAATAGCGGTTGTCCTTAATGTCAGCCTTTATGTAGAGTCCCTGCATAAAGTTGCCTGCCATCTGCATAGCGCGCTGTGAAAGACGCTGCATATACTCTTTCTCAACGTACTTCTGAGCACGGTTCTTCTTGTTCTTTACCTGGAACATATATACGCCACCGTTACCCTTTACAGGTTTTGCAGAGAACTTACCAAGTGCTGTTGCAGCTACGGCACCGCTCAGAGCTGGCTCAGAAGCACCTGTTGCCTGAACAAATACAGGTGCTGCGAAGGTAATCTGGTCAACAGAAACAATCTGTGCCCCCTTAGCCTTTGCCTGCTGAATAGTCTTCACTCCGTTAAACTTCGCAATCAGCTTCTCTGCCTTCTTGTCCTTGATTACCTCGTTCTTCACATACTCCTTTACCTGCTCGTTGTCGAGAGTGTAGTATCCTTTCTTATTGATGTTGTCAAGAACCAGAACAAGAAGGTTATCATTGTCGCCACACTCATAGAGAGGTGAAATCTCGCCCTTCTTAGCATCAAACACCCACTTCAGTGCCTCGTGAGAGCCATGGATGCCTGCAATGAGGTGCTGTCCCTTGCCTACGCCAGGGAGCTCCTGAACCAAATAGCCACTCTTCTTTGCATTTGCCTGCAATGCCTCAACTGTCTGGCTGCTTGACACGAACTGAGAGAACTTGTTGAATGCCTTGCTGTAGGTATCCTTTGAGAAGTCTATGGTCTTCTTTATAACTGCAGCGGTGTACTTGGTCTTGAAGCCCTTGCGGTCGGTAATCTTGACAATGATGTTACCGTTGTTGGTCGCAATGTTGCGTAACTCACCATTCTGCATAGTGTTGAGAGCGTTGAGATAAGCCTTTGTGTCTGCATCAAGTGTGTTTGCATTCTGATATTGCTGTGTGGTGAGCCAAGTCTTCTCACCTGTCTGACCATATTTCTTCGCGAGAGCATCCCACTGAGAAGCATCGGCATTGATTGCCTTCATCACTGAATCCGCACGGTTACGTGCCTCATCAATGTCTTTTCCACCTATCTGTATTGCCTGATACTCTACAGAGTCTGGCAATTCCTGCTTAGCGAGCAGACGTACTACGTTAAGTGTATTATCCTGTGCGTTCTCCTTTACTGCTGTTGTAGAACCTACAGCAACAGAGTCAAGCATAGTCTGTATATCGCTTGGGAATGCAGTCTTCAGCACTGGCACACCGATATAGGCTACCGCACTGCCAGACTTACGCACTACCTCTGCTGGATCTTCCGCTGTAGCAAGCGTCTGAGCAAATGTAGCCATTTCCTTGTTGATAGCAGCACGATCGCCTGTTGAAGCCGTTACCTTCATAGAAACGTACTTGATATCACGTGTCTCATCGTAGATACGGAAACGCTCCTTCAGTTCGTTATACTTCGCCTTGATATCTTCATCGCTTACCTTCACGTCCTTATCCTGTACAGAAGAGTAAGGAAAGACTGCCAAGTCAACGAGAGCCTCAACGTTATCTTCGTTGAAAGCTTGCTGTGCCTCTACCTTGTTTGAAAGGAATGTAGATGCAAGCAGTGACTGATACTTCTGTGCAAGAGTCTGCTGACGCAGGTTCTTCTCCATAAACTGCCAGTAGTTATATACCACACGCATCTGCTCCAGCTGCTGACCACCTGTCTGCTGAGCTTTCTTATACTCGTTGAGGAACTGCTTCAGTGTGTTAGCATCGAAACGACCTGTCTTCTGATTGACGAACGGAGTCTGCATAAGCATCTGGTTAGTTCCTTCGTTGAGAATGTTACGTATCTCATCGTCAGTAACCTTCAAGCCCAGTTTCTCAGCCTCCTCGGCAATGAGAGAATTCTGTATGTACTGATTCCAGACGATGTCACGTACCTGATTCATTTCATCCTCATTGAGGTTTTCGCGTCCCTGCGTCATCTTCATGACATCAGTATACTCGTCAACCATTTCCTGAAACTCCTGGTAGCTGATTTTCTCGCCCAGCACCTGTGCAATCTGCTGGCGCTCGTTGTTCTTTGTTGACTCACAAGAGCGCACTGCCTCCTCGGCTATAAACGCGAAAAGGCCAAGGCCTATGATGCTTATAAGCAACACACCCCTGCTTCTGATTTTGCCTAATACTGCCATTTTTTATTTTTAGTTTTGTTTTATTTTATTACTGTTTAGTGTATCTCGGCCACTACATATAGTCGCCTGTATTGCAAAAAGTGCCACAAAGTTACTAAATTTTCTTCATTCTCACAACTTTTTGCCAACTTATTTGCTCAATGCACGTTAATTTTCCTTACTGTGCATTAGTTTAACAAGTTCAATTTTCGTCTTGGTATTCTTGATTATCTTACATTCCCACCCATCAAACGATATAACCTCATTGAGTTTCGGAAAACTCTGATATCGCGCAAGTATCAATCCTCCTACAGTCTTATAATCATCGCTTTCTGGCAGATTGATACCAAGTATTTCGTTGACTCTCTCTACTTCAAGACGTGCAGAGACAAGATACCCTCCATCGCTTGTCTGCCTACATTCGTAGTCATTCTTGTCATGCTCGTCTTCTATCTCACCGATGATTTCCTCTACGATATCCTCCAAAGCGACTATTCCGCTGGTACCTCCGAACTCGTCAACGACGACTGCAAGACTCGTACGCTGAGCTAACAAGTTTTCCATGAGTTTCTTGGCTGCCATCGTTTCTGGCACGAAAGGCAACTGATGTGTATGCTTCTGCCACTTACCATCAACGATACGGAAGAGTTCCGAGGAATGTATGTACCCAACAATATGATCTATATCCTCCTCATAGACAATAATCTTAGAGCGTCCACTCTCTATGAATTTCTGTCTTAACTCTTCAAGTGGAGCAGAGCGTTCTATGGCATTTATCTCCGTACGAGGTATCATACAGTCACGTACTTTCGTGTCTGTAAGGTCAAGGGCATTGTGGAACATGCGTACTTCATCATGCTCGTCTTTTTT
The DNA here is from genome assembly GCA_946534585.1 of uncultured Prevotellaceae bacterium. Taxonomy (GTDB): domain Bacteria; phylum Bacteroidota; class Bacteroidia; order Bacteroidales; family Bacteroidaceae; genus Prevotella. The sequence goes on along the minus strand of CAMNCV010000178.1, from coordinate 7,539 downwards.
GTCACCAATGTCTTGATGCTTATTTACTTCCTCTTCGTGTCCGAGACTCTGCTGCACCAAATAGTCAAGGTCAACTTTGCCAAACTCGCCTTTTTTCTCCTCACGTTTCACTCTTACGCCCAACATACGTAGTATCAATCGCGACAAATGCGTGCAAAATCTTGAAATAGGATACAATGCCACATAACAAAACCACGTAGGCAGGGCGAAAAAGCCAAGCAACATGTTGGCATTGTTTTTGAATATCATCTTAGGAAGGAACTCTCCTGTAAACAATACGATTATGGTAGAGATTATTGTGTCAGCCATAACAGTGAACGCCTCCAGCTGACCAGCGAATATTGTACTGTCAAATAAACGTGCTATCAATATGCCATAGACAACAAGCGCGATATTATTGCCTACAAGCATCGTACTGACAAACGTATTAGGATGGCGATAGAAAAACGTCACTATGCGGTGTGTTAGTCCTTTTCCATCGCCTGACATTTCTGCAAGCATACGGTTACTCGATACATACGCTATCTCCATACCTGAGAAGAAAGCGGAGAAGAGCATCGTTATCAATATGTAGATTATTAGTTCTGTATCCATATATAGCAATCGCAGGATTCCTTATTTCTGCTTTGGCTGAGCCGGAGCACGTTTTGGCATTGTGTCGGTGCCTTCCTCATTTTTATCCTTGTCAGTCTTGTCTTCTTTCTTACCTGTAGCATCGTCTCGCGTGAAGGAGCCTTTGGTATTAGTCACTTTATAATGACGCATCTTCTCGTCACTCGTAAAATATGCCCCTTGCAGTTCACGTTCAGGCGTGACTACACGTGAAAACAAGTTAGAATACAGTTCGTGGCGTCCTTGATCCCAATACAATTCCTCACTATTGAAACGCAGACCATCAACTGTACGCACACGCACATTTCCTATAAGGTGCCATAGCTTGCGTGTATTGAAATAAAAAGCCGTATCACATTGTATAAAGGCTTGTGCGTGAAAGTGCTCATCAAATTGTTCAAGAAATAGTCCTCGAGGAAAATACCAGCGCGGAGGCTCTTTTGCTTCGTTAACGTCCCAACGCTCTGCTATGATACGATACTTCATCACGCCAGAATCACTAATCATGGTATTGATGCCGTACGAGGTCATCATCGGCATCGAATCGCGCGGATTAACAGCTGGGGCCGTATGCTCAGGCTGTTGTCCACACGCTGTGAATATTATCAACAGAGCACATGACACGAGCGCAGGCAGTAGCATACGGATACCTACCATCATCAATGGTTGCAATAATGAGTATCTATTTATGGCACTCCACATTACTCGAACTTCCACTTATCAAACCAACGTTCGTTGAACGTTATACCTATGTTTATAAGGAATGTATTCTCCGTCAACATATTCTTGGCTGAGGCACGTGACCATTGCAATGCAACATTGACTATAGAACGTGTGTTATACTTATTCTGTATAGGTACACCAAGACCAGCACTCAGACTAAACTCATCTGGTCCGTCTTTGCCGTTTATCTTAAGATACGACGATGTGTATGACGCACCAAAGCGATAACGCAGCCTGTCTGTAAATTGCCTGCTACTGGGGTTCTTGCAGTATTGTCCACCGAAAGCCAGATGATGGCGGTCGTTGTAGGAGTCGGTATAGCCTACTGTATTCCCATCACCTGTATATGCCACGCCGTTTATAGCCGACCATCGCTGCAGCGAATAATCAAATCCTAACAGCCACTTCTCTGCGTGTTTATAGGAAATGCCCACACCAAGCTGTGTAGGTATTGCCAGACTATTCTCTGCCTTATACAGCGTAGTGTCATTGACAGCCGACTGCTCGTTTTTTGTTATTATGCTACATTCACTGTCGCTACCCGTCTTATAGCCGGGGGTATAGGTGATGCCAAGCGTCATGCTGTTGCGATTAGGCAACTGCATGGTATAACTCGCACCAAAGTCGAGTTTAATGCTGCTGACATCTGCGCCATAGCTTTTCGTCATAGTACGCGCATAGCCATCACTGTAAGATGTAGCCACACTATTGTTAAGATTGCCAAAGACATAGTTGAGGTTCATACCTACGGAAACGCCTTGCAATGGTTCCCAGCCAGCACCAACGAATATCTGATGTAAACCGCCCGAGCCACTAAAAGTCGTGGTCACAGTCGTACTCTCCTGAAGCGACGGACTCATCTTATAGCCCTCAACATCTGAAGTAGATGAATAATTGTAACCTACATTCGTATATGGCATAATACCGAAAGCCATGCCTACATGACGTAAGAGGCGAAAGCCACCCACTGCATATTCAAAGTCACCATTCTTTGCATTCTTGCTTTTGCCGTTTTCCTTGAAGTTCGTATTCTGCAACGACATACCAACATCAAACAGGAATGTCAGCGAATCAATAGCAGAGTATGCTGACGGGTTAAGATAGTTAACGTGTTGCTTTTCACGGAAAGCCATGCCGACGCCATTCATGCCACGCGACATACCTATTGATTGGTCAGCCACTCGACCTAAGCCATAGCGTGAATAAGGGGAGTTTGTACCACTCTGCGCAACCGCATCACTGCTTGCAAGTGTCAGCAACACCGTCGCAGTAAGTATATGTATTTTCATTATATCCTATATTGTTGTGATTTGCGTAATTGCCTGCAAAATTACTCATAAAACCCGAAAAAAACGAATGATTTACGATAAATATGCCTTATTTAAGGATTATTTGCGTTTTATGATATTGCATTTACTCACCGTAAATTTCCGCTAACTTACGAGACAGCTGTTCTCCGCGAAGCGACACTGCAACTATCTTTCCAGTGCCGTCGCACAGGAAATTCCACGGTATTGACTGCACACCGTAAGTACTTGCAGCTGCACTTTTCCATCCTCCAAGGTCACTGATATGTTTCCAGTCATAGCCTCCGCCGTCAACTGCTGCACGCCACTTTGCGGCATCATTGTCAAGGGAGATGCCAACCACCTCAAAGCCCTTGCTGCGATACTTTTGCCAACACCCCTTCACTGCCGGCATCTCTTTCATACACGGTCCGCACCAACTTGCCCAGAAATCTACGAGTACATAGTTTCCTTTACCAACATACTCGCTCAATTTGTGTGCCTTGCCACCAAGGTCATTGCCTCTAACATCAACGAACCGTTTTCCTACCCACTCCATGGAGGGACGCATATAGTCCACATACTGCTTAACGGGAGCAAACATCGCACTTTTCGTATATTTAGCACCACTCGCTACATACTTTGCAAGCCTATCATAGTCCATGCCCTGAGCTGTAGTCACCATTACATACGCAGGAAGTATATTGTCTTGGTTGCGGTCAATAAAGGCATACATGGTGTCCATCACCTCACGCTCAAACCCTGCCATCCGCTTGCGCAGGTCAGCACGTACCGCACTGTCCGTCTCCTCATGATAGCCGGCTTCTATCTTGCGATATTTGTCGTTCAGCGCAAGCAACGACGTCGTCAGTGCCGCCATACGGTCATTAAGTGGCGTACCCTTGGCGATACCCATACTCATATCGACCTCTACCTCGTTGCCGTCAGTCACCACAGCAACCTGCTGGCGCAATTTCGCATCTACAAGACCAAGCATCTTTTCCTTTTCCGGATTGGCTACGGAATACACAAACTCATTGCCTACAACCTTTATGGTGTCTATAGGCTTCATAGTTTCCAAGTCATACACTACGATTTGCTCTGCCCCGGCAGAAGCCTTGCCTTTTATTTTAAGTTCATTCCCAATGGGTGACTGGGCACACGCCACCAACGTAATGAGCAGTGCACTCAAGGCTGAATGTAATCTGAGCATTTTTATTTTCATCTTTTTCTATTCTATTTATTTTCAAAGCCTTACATAGTGCATCGCAATCGCATTGCGATTACCGTGTAAAAGCATTGCGATTACTGCGCAATCGGATAGCGATTATCACCTAATCGCATAGCAATTACGCAACGCGCAGATACAATGTGCAATTTGTATGCAAAGATAGTATTTTTTTCTGAGAGTGACAAACTTTTTGCTTTTCTTTACACACACACGTAAAAAATAGTATTATTTATTTTGAATTCACCTTTTTTTTTACTAACTTTGCATTAAGCTAACAAGGGAATTTTTCCCATGTCACTTATTCTATCTCACCTAACAACTTGCACCTCAAAGATATACGTTATCCACGAGGAAAATTGTCATATATATATACCTATGAAAGAAATATAAAGGAGTAAACAATCATTATAAAAAAATAAATGGATCCAAAAGAAAAAATTTCACACATCACACCAAAACGCAAGTGGTTTGACGTTGACATCAAGGGACTGTGGGACTACCGCAACCTCTACGTCTCATACATCAAACGCGACCTTGTAACGACCTACAAACAGACCATTCTCGGTCCACTGTGGTACTTCATCTCGCCAATCTTCACGACAATCATGTATATGTTCGTCTTCGGCGGACTGGCTGGCATCTCCACCGACGGACTGCCACAGCCTCTCTTCTATATGGCTGGTATAACATTGTGGGGATACTTCCAATCATGTTTCGGAGCATGCACAAACGTGCTGGCTGGCAACGCAGGCATCTTCAGCAAGGTGTATTTCCCCCGACTGATTGTGCCACTGAGTTCTTGCACCACCAACCTCATACGTTTCGGCATACAAATGCTGATGTTCCTTGGCGTATATGCCTACTACGTGATAACGGGAAAGTTTGAGCTGGGCATGAACTGGACGCTGTGTCTATTCCCAATCTACGTACTGATGGCTGCCTTCACAGGCATGGGCATGGGACTGGTAATCTCAGCACTGACCACGAAATACCGTGACCTCAACTTTCTCGTAGGCTTCGGTATGCAGCTCCTGATGTACGGTACGCCTATTATCTACCCTCTGAGCTTCGCACCTGCCGAATACAAACAGTATATCGTACTCAACCCACTGACTCACATCTTTGAGGCATACAAATACGCATGGCTCGGCTCCGGCGAGTTCTCTGTCAACGGCTTGCTATACTCATGCGCTTTCATCGTGACATTCCTCACCCTGGGCATCCTCATCTTCAACCAGCAAGAAAAGAAATTCATCGACACAGTATAGTTATTTCCCACAACAAATAAAGAAAAATAAAACAATCAAAACTAATAAAACATCTTACCGACAATGGTCAATGTCGAATTTCTAAAAAACGATTCTTATGACGTGATTGGAGCTATACATGAAGTCCATAAAACACTCGGTCCTGGACTAAATGAATATGTTTATCAAGAAGCATTAGAGCTCGAACTAAACGAAAGAGACATTCCATACCAAAGAGAGGTTACATTTCATCCCACTTATAAAGGTACTACCATGCAAGCAGGGTACAGGGTAGATTTCCTTTGCAAAAGGAATATCATCATAGAATTGAAAGCCGTTGAGACACTTAATCAGGAACATAAGGCACAACTCTTCAATTATATGAGACTACTCGAAAAAAGCATTGGCATAATAGTAAATTTCTCACCTAAATTCGCACAAATAGAAAGATATTTCTACGATATAGAAAAACGAGAAATACTTACAGTGTATGGAAACCCACTCGTAAAATAATGTTTTAGTTGTTTTATTAGTTTTATTCTTATATAAAGTAATGGACAAGAACATCGCAATAGAATTTCAAGGCGTAGGCAAGCAATACCGCCTCGGCCGCGTAGGCACAGGAACCCTACAGCATGACCTTAATCGTTTCTGGCAAACCACCATACGAGGTAAGGAAGACCCATACCTCAAGATAGGCGAAGTCAACGACCGCAGTGAGAAAGCCCATTCCGACTATGTATGGGCACTGAAAGATATCAACTTCAAGGTAGAGCAAGGCGACGTCGTCGGCATCATCGGCAAGAACGGAGCCGGCAAGAGCACCCTGCTGAAACTCCTCAGCCATATCACTTCACCAACAACAGGCGATATCTACTATCGTGGCCGTATAGCCTCACTCCTTGAGGTCGGCACCGGTTTCCACGGAGAACTCACCGGCAAGGAGAACATATTCATGAATGGTGCCGTACTCGGCATGACAAAGCAAGAGATAAAGCGCAAGCTCGACGACATCATCGAGTTCGCCGGCGTAGAGAAATACATCGACACTCCGGTAAAACGCTACAGCTCAGGCATGACGGTCCGCCTCGGCTTCGCCGTCGCCGCCTTCCTCGAACCCGAAATCCTCGTCGTTGACGAGGTCCTCACCGTCGGTGATGCCGAATTTCAGAAACGCGCCATCGGCAAAATGGACGACGTAGCAAAGAACGGAGGCAGGACAGTCCTGTTCGTCAGCCATAATATGACTAGTGTAAAACAATTATGTAACAGCGGAATTCTATTAGAAAACGGACAAATCAAATACATCGGAACGTCTGAAAAAACAATAGAAAAATACATGTCTGTTGATATTAAAGAGACTGACAAACCTTTATCACAAAGAGAAGACAGAACCGGAAATGGAAAATTAAGATTCTCGCAAGTGGTTTTTAAAAATATAAATGACACGCCTATTTCCGAATGTTTTGTCAACCAAACACTGAAAATAGAAATACACATAGATATAATTGACCATAAATATGACAAAGACAAATTGATATTGGCATGTGCTCTTTGTGATGGTTTCGGAATTCCTATAACTTCATGGATTTCAGATGAAATAGAACACCAATTTGATAATTTAGAGAGGCAAAACACCATAACATTAACAATACCAAACCTATATTTACGTCCTCAAACCTATAACTTAAAACTTCAAATATCAGAAGGTTCTACCAATCCAAAAGATTTCTGTGATGCTATTTACAATGCAGCTTCCATTACTGTAGTAAATGACGATGTATTCAAATCTGGAGTAAATCTAAAAATGTGTCGAGGATATCAAGCTGTCATGCCTGCTATTTACGATTAAAACACATGCATTAATATGTTTAATCTTAATAGATTCATATCTACGTATATAACGAAACGTCCCGTCAGCATGTTTGCTCCCGATATAGAGGCGAATAATATGGAACTGTCGCAAGAAATCAAGGACAAAACAATTTGTGTTATTGGCGGAGCAGGTTCAATAGGTTCAAGTTTTATTAAAGCAGTACTACGTTTCGAACCCAAAAGTATGGTAGTGGTGGACCTCAACGAAAATGGACTTGCAGAGCTTGTTAGAGATGTACGTAGCACTGAGGGCATGTACGTACCAGAAGAATTTCGTTGTTACACCCTAAATTTCGCAGACCCAATATTTGAAAGAATTCTACGTGAAGAAAACGGTTTCGACATTGTAGCTAATTTCTCTGCGCACAAGCACGTACGCTCAGAGAAAGACCGTTATAGTGTACAGGCACTGATTGAGAACAATGACATTAAAGCAAAGAAATTGATGGACCTTTTAAAGGTCTATCCTCCTAAGCATTTCTTCTGTGTAAGCACAGATAAAGCTGCTAATCCTGTGAATATCATGGGAGCCTCGAAACGCATCATGGAAGATTTGGTTATGGCA
>CAMNCV010000177.1 GCA_946534585.1 uncultured Prevotellaceae bacterium | reverse complement strand
GCATCCGTGGCTGCCGTACTCAAAGCCTGCTGGCCAAGTTGCTGCCGTTTTTCCGAAAGCGAGTGCAAAGGTACACACTTTTTTCGTCACGCACAAGAGTTTTCGAGTTTTTTTTTGATTTTATGATTTATTGTTGATACACATCAAGAGAAAGTACATAAAAAGGGGCGAACGGAGGGGAAATGGGCGGCGATGGTATCGCCGCATACAAGGAGGGGGAGGAAAAGAAGGAGAAGAAGAAACGAAGGGAAGGAAGGTGAATAGGGAATTCTATATTATATACTTGTGTCCGATGCCGACGGCACCTTCCGCCTGTTGCTACAACCGCAAGAGTCGGTATTCGTCACCTATCCTGCAAAGGAGTAGCGGCGGATGCCCATGGCTGCGCCGTAGATGTCTGTATGTCTCCGTTATTATACAGCACTTCTATCACCTTCTGTATGGCGCACAGGTTACATCCGTCGCAGTGATCAAAGTGATATTTGCCGTATATGTCGCCACACTTCACCGTGCCTTCCTGCTTCTTCAGTGCCTCAAACACCTCTGCCGCCATCTTCTGGTGCAGTTTCTTGTCGCCGCTGGCATACATGCCCAACGCCATGATTGCACCGCTCAATGCACCGCAAGTGCCCTCTGAGAAGGTATGGCCTATGCCACCAGAGAAAGAGTCTGACAAACCTCTGAGCTGCCGTTCGCTATATGTAGTGCCGCCCAGCGTGGCGCAGATGGCTGTGAGCGACAGCGAGGCGCAACCGTAGTGCTGTCCGTATCGCGATTCCAGCTGGCGCTTTACCTCTGCCTTCAGCGAGTCGAGCGAACTGTGGCGACTCACGGCCTGGAACACCGACGGGAATGCCCGCCGCAGCGAGTCGTTGTCGGTGGCAAGGCGCACCGTGTCGGCCTTTATGTCGGCTGCCTGTGCCTGTGCAGGCAGGAATCCCGACAGTGCTATCAGTAAATCTCCTTTATTCATTGCTGTCTCCTTTCTTTACACGGTGCAAAGTTACAACTTTTTCCCCGTTCACGCAATACCTCTTATATGGTATTTATGGTGAGTTCTAAATATTTCCCGGCGGATTATTTGCTCAATTCAAAAGAACCGCTTACCTTTGCACTTTCGATAGAAACGACAAAAATAATGAATGAATATGAAAAAAAACTGCATGTAGTGCGGGATATTTTCATTTTATTGTCGTATAACAAGTAGAAGAACCGAAAAAAAACAAGTTACGTGAACAGGGACGAGCAAATAGTGGACGCCGTGAAGTGCGGCCGGCATGAGGGGTATACCCTGATGGTCGGCTGTTACGGACAGCGGTGCTTCGCCATGATTGCAAGGATGGTGCCCAACGTGATGGATGCAGAGGAACTTACACAGGACACATTCCTCAGGGCCTTCAGCCATATCGGCAGCTACGACCCGCAGCGTGCATCGCTCGGCACATGGCTCTGCCGCATAGCATACCGCCTGACGCTCGATTTCCTGAAAAAGCGACGGCCACGCCTGGTATCGATAGAGGACAGCGAGGTATGGCAGACAGACATCAGCAACGAGCAGCTGGAGGCTGAACTCTCAACCGGCCGCGAGGAACGCATACAGCAGTTGGAACAGCTGATGGACACACTGCTGGAAGACGAGCGGATGCTGCTCACGCTGCACTACTTCGAGAACCGTCCGCTGGATGAGTGTTCGTTTATCATGGACGCCACGCCCCACGCACTGGCCAACCGCCTTTACCGGATCCGCAAGAAACTGTATAAACTACTTCAGAAGAAATGACTACATATAAAGATACCGACATACGCGAAGCACTGCGGCGCAAATATGCCGACACGCCGCAGCTGCCAGCCGACTTCACCGAGCGACTGATGCAGCGCACAAAGATACGTCCTGCCGTCGTCAACAACAAACCCGGCAGACGGTGGCGCTGGATAGCCGCTGCAGCGTGTCTGCTGCTCACAATGGGCATCGGCGTCACGATGATGACCCGCGAGCAGTCAAGGGAACAGACGGCACAGTCTTACGAACGCAGGCTGCGCAAAGCGGACAAGATACTTGCCAAGACTGAAACCGCCGAGGCTGCAAAGGCGGAGGCTCCTGCCACGGCTGCGCCACAGGATGAGAAGACACCACAGGGCAAGCAGGAAACCGCTGAACCTGTAGCAGAAACAAACAACAACGGCAAGGCTGCAACGGCAAGCAACGACGACGCTGCACCTGCCATAACGAAGTTTTGGAACCTTGGCAGATATGACACCCAGACAACCGATGTCAGTGCTGAAAGCCACGTCATATATGCGTCGAACGACACCAAGGCCGACACCGTGCCGTATCAGGACCCTGCCCGCATGGATGATTTCATAGAGAAGTTTGCCGGCTACTGCAAGGTGAAGGAGGGCGAACTGCAGTGTGCCGCTCCGCTCGACAGCAACGTAGTCAGCAAGGTGTATGTCTTCCCCGACAAGAAGGAGCTTGACGTGTTCGGCCGACTGCTTCAGGTGGCGTGCTGGTACAGCGACGAGACGCCCGGCTACCTGCTGAGTTTCTCCCACCTGCAGTTCTACTTTGAACTGAAAGACCTGCGCAAGCAACTGCAATACCGCTGGATAGCAGAGCGTGTCAACGGCAAGATACTGCTCTACACTACCCGCTCAAACATAAATGCCGCCGTATCCTCGGCGTGCTACCAATCATATCGCGATGAACTAATGCATGCAAGAAATATTAACTCCAAAAGAAAAGAAATATGAAAAAACTAATAGCCCTAAGCCTCATGGCCCTCTGCTGCGCCACCACGCAAGCGAAGCCTGATACGACAGACGACACGTCTGTGAAACAACTGGCAAAAGCCGACGGTTTCTATTTCATGTCATGTCCCGAGGCTACCATTGACAAGAAAACAAAGAAGAAGACGGTGGTGTGGCACGACACCGAAAACAACTCATGGCACGAGAACATCGGTTTCGTGAAAGACATACCCACCATCAGCAGTCTGGAAAGCATCTTCCCCGGTGGCATCCATGTATCTCCCAACAACGTCTCTTACATCCCGGCGGTATGGCAGCTGACCGAGGAGAATGACGAGACCGTGCTGCACTGCTATTTCCGTATGCCCGCCGACGTGGTAAAGAACATGTGGCTGGCAAGCAACGAGTGCGTCATACTTGACAAGCAGACTGGCACCATCTACCAGTCGCGCCGCACCGTGCCAGGCGACTGCTACGACAAGGTGTTCGACGTAAAGGAGAAGGAGGGTACCGTGCTCGACTTCCAGATTTTCTTCCCGAAACTGGCAGAAGGCACCAAAAACATAGTTATCTACGGCGTGCCAAACTGGTATATGCGCGGCATGGAAGCATCTCTCCATGATAATTCGTCAACGATTTGCAGCAAGTACGGCACGGGGGGGGGGTATGATTCTGCTCCTCAAATCCACATGGCACACCTCGTAAGCGGCGAGCAGGACTACAGCAAAGACAACCACAAGTCGTGGTCTGTCTATGACGAGCCTCACCTCATCAAGCCCCTGACAGACGGTACGCTGGCCGTATGGCTCACGCCTGAGGCCACATATATTGCCGAGGCGTGCGAGATGAATTGGAAGCGTGAGTATTTCGGTCGCGGAGGCAATGAGATACTGGTTGACCGTTCCGGCCACCAGTACAAGTTGAAGGAAGTGCTTGGCTATCCCAACGACCACATCTTCTGGATGGAAGGGTTGGCAGGCGACTACTTCGCCATCGTGAAGGTGTTTGAGCCGCTGCCGCCACGCACCGAGACCGTAACCCACATCATTCCCGAGGGCGAACCTTTCGCCGCATGGGGAGCCAACTGGGACGGCAAGGTAGAGAACCTCGACATACAGCAGCTGCGCAACAACCAGCGTCTGTTTGACTATCACCCAAGGAATATAGTGAAGTAAATCGCGTAACTTTTTTTTCGATAACTCGGGAAACGGCACGGGGCACAGTGATGTGCCCCGTGTTATTTTTGTTGGGTCATGTTGCATATCATATTTATTTTCAAGAAATATTTGCAGGTTTAAAATTGTTTTTGTACCTTTGCCACCGTAAACACATAATAAGAAGAAATGTATAAATCAATAGAATATAGTAGTAAAGCAGAAGCTTTGGAGGCTTTCCGCAAGATGGTAGAACGCAAGAAAGCATGGATAGAACAGACAGAGCGTGATTTCGCTCTTCTTAGACATCAACAACTTAATGCGTGATGAGATGATTACTTTGAACCTTAACAGGCTTAATGTCAATGCTCCATATTCAGTTTGGCAAGTGAATGAAGAATCCTTTGGCTTCAAGACTGATTATGGAGTTTTGTATAGAGTAGTGTTTAGTAGAGACCAAACTATATGGGAAGATGGAGCATACGAGTTTGGAATATTGAATGAGAATCAAAGGACATCGCCTGGCGACAAGAAACTCCGTAAGACGATATTTTGTATAATAGAGGAATTCTTTTTTGCTAATCCAGGGATATTACTATATCAGTGTGAAACAGGTGATAATCGTCAAGCTATGCGTGACAGATTGTTTCTGCGTTGGTTTAATGAATATGAATACAGTGACAGGTACCGTATAGAAGTTTCTGAAATTGTTGCAGAGGGTATGTCCAATTTTGTTGCCGTAATAATCCAAAGGAACAATCCTTATGCAGACAAGATATTTGAGGATTTCAGAGAATTTGTAGGTTTCCTTACTAATAAACCAAGTTAACAGTTCCCTCCACATTCCTTCATTTATACACCGACAGGTCTTCTGGAATCTTCACGCCTACCGGTGCTGACTTTATCAAACCGAGTTTCATGAAATATGAAGCAATAACCGGAGGGCTGTACCTGTATCTCTTTTGTATGTCCTTTAACTCTTTTATGATGTCTTCGTCATTAACCAACAAATCGATGTTATCTTTGTTTATAAGGGTGAATGTCTTGTTGAATGGATTGTAAATGTAGCAACGACGTTTGTCATACAAGGAATCATTCTTCATTGATCTATTCTCTGCTATATCCATGGCTATTCCCCCAGCCATACTGACAAACATAAACATAGCCGCAGGTGCTGACGAACCGTTTTTCGGACCTTCCTTTACAACGAAGAATTCATTTTCTCCATAGGATATTGCAGGTATGAATCCCTTGCCTAATTTGCGGCCGTCGGTTGATGCTCCAAAACAATTCAGATATACGACATCCTTATACTTGACGTATTTCACGTTATTCCTTATGAAGGATTTTTTTTTCTTGTCATTATCCGTTGGAAGGAACGCCACCGCATCATCACCAAGCCATGCCACCTTATCGTTTTCTATCCTGCACTGAAACGGCAGTGTCTTCCATTCATCATGTGCCATTCCCTGATAGGTGTCGCAGTACTGCAAATCTGTAATCACCATTTCTTCAAATTCAAATTTATCCTCCGCATGGACACTTGCGAACATGCCTACCAGTAATGCAATCAAAAAAAGTTTCATATTGTTACCTAATCTGTAAACCTAAAGAGAGTATAAACCCTTGTGTTGTAAAAAAGCAAATGCAAAGGTAACTATTTTTTTTTATGTATAAAAGAATTTGATGCCTTTTTTGTCATTTTTCCTCTTTTTTTGCTTACACTTTGCTTTTTCTGAAACTACCGTCTGGAGAATGAAAATAGAATGGTTTTCTGGTATGAAAAAGCCTCTGGAAGGCCGTTTTCGCACCCCCGCAGCGCAATATGCATGCTTTTATGTCGTAATCAGTACTTAATTACATTGTAATTTGGTGCTGATTACATCCTAATTAGGTACTGTTTTCAGTGCAATCAGGCTCTGATTAGAGGGGGGAAAATATCGCTCAGAAACACTCACGCTGAAAACCAGACAGTTACACACGTCTGAAATTTTCGCTGTACGCAAGCGGATGGCAGGTTGCTGACCTGTATCGCAAGGAATCGGAGGTTGCAAAAATCAATGTGAAAGCAAAACGGCGGAAAACGTGACATTAACGTTTCTATGAAAACCTTTGTCTTTCCGCAGCCCCTGCCCCTGTGCCTTTATACTTGCTCTTTGCCTGATTATAGGTATAACGCAAGGTCAGTTCG
>CAMNCV010000176.1 GCA_946534585.1 uncultured Prevotellaceae bacterium | reverse complement strand
AATAGATTAAATTGACTTATAAGATTTTCCGACTACTGATTATAAGACTATAAATCACGAAAACAGGAAACAGAAAGCAAATCATCCCCGTTTTATTGTCCCACAGATAGCACAGATTTTCACGGATAATTCGTACACGTGTCGTTGGCTAAAAATCTGTGTAATCCGCCTTAATCCGTTGTTAAAGAAAAAAATCGCTGTAATCAGAGTAATCTGTGGTCGTTAAAATTTCTTTGTCCCGATTTATCGAATTATAGAGTTTTAATTCGAGAACTCCGTGTAATCCGCCTTAATCCGTTGTTTCTTAGTCTCCCACAGATAGCACAGATTTACACAGACTTCTATACAAATCTTTGATTTTAACACGAATGACCACAAATCAACCACGAATTGAAATTGAACATGAATTTAATGATAATAACAATATCAATGAAAAAAATCGGCAATAACACTCGTGGGTTATTGCCGATTTCTATTACTGGGCTTACTTCAATGCCTCTACATCTCGCTTTACGTTGGAGCGTATCTTGGTGAGATACTGCTTCATGCGCTTTGCATCTTTATTGTCGATGATTTCAAGTAGTTCTTTTAGCTCAGCCCGTATCTGGTCAACCTGGTCATGGGTATAGGGGTTGAACAGTACCTCTTGCAACAGGTAGTCATCCTCGTTGAGTACTCCCTTAGCTATGCGCAGGTGGCGCTTGAACGTCGTGCCTGGTGCATCCTGATGCTTCATAACGGCAGAGAACACGAATGTTGACACGAATGGTATGGACAGTGAGTATGCCACCGTCTTATCATGCTCCTCAAAGGTGTACTCATAGATATTGAGGTCGAGACGACTGTAGAGGTCTTTGAAGAAGCAACGCCCCATGTAGTCGCCCTCACTGATGATGATAGCATTCTCCTCAGACAGTTGGTTGAGATTGGCAAACGTAGGACCGAACATCGGGTGTGTGCTGACGAAGCGTTTGCCTGTCTGCTCGTAGTACTCCTTAAGTCCTGTCTTTACAGATGCTATATCACTGAGAATTACATTATCTGGCAGGAATGGCATCACCTCATCGAATGCCGGTATAGTATATTTCACCGTGGCGGCATTGATTACCAGCTCGGGCTCGAATTTGCGTACCTCCTCCAGTTCGGTGAAGCGCTGGCAGTTGTATGTAAACCTCATGCGGCGTGGGTCTTTTTCATATACACCCACCTCATGGTCGAAACTGAGCAGGTCGATGAAGAATGAGCCCATCTTGCCTGCACCGAGTATTAGAATTTTCATTGTTTCTTGCTTGTTTGGTAAATCAGTCGTTTGATCGTTCTAAGATATTTGGAGATTACCTTTACTGATTAACTATCTCCACCTGCTGACGAACAGACTCTTCATGTATATGCTCGAACACTTGCTTCACGAACTCTGGGCTCATGCCAGTGAGCGAGCCTTGCACACCGCGCTTGTCGAGGATTTCGTTGTAGCGTACGGTCTGCAGCACCTGCATATTGTGTTCCTTCTTGTATTGTCCAATCTCGCGGCAAACGCGCATACGCTTGGCAAGAAGGTCCATCAGTTCGTTGTCAATCTTGTCTATCTGCTGACGCAGGAGTTTGATGCCCTCGGTGGTATAGGTATTGTCACGTGCCACGAGCATACCCACGATATAGTCGCATACTTCAGGCGTAACCTGTTGCTTGGCATCGCTCCATGCTTTGTCAGGGTCGCAGTGCGACTCTATCATCAGTCCATCGAAACCGAGGTCAAGTGCCTGCTGCGACAGTGGCGCGATGAGTTCGCGCTTACCACCCATATGAGAGGGGTCACAGACGATAGGCAGTTCTGGTATGCGACGGCGCAACTCTATAGGTATCTGCCACATAGGAGCATTGCGATACATCGTCTTATCGAACGAAGAGAAGCCACGATGAATGGCAGCCAGCTTCTTTATGCCAGCCTGATTGATGCGCTCCAATGCACCAATCCACAGTTCGAGGTCGGGATTTACTGGATTTTTCACAAATACAGGAATATCCAATCCTTTCATAGCATCAGCCAACTGCTGCATAGCAAAGGGGTTGGCTGATGTGCGGGCACCAATCCACAGTATGTCAAGGCCATACTTCATTGAGAGTTCTACGTGCTCAGGCGTAGCCACCTCGGTACCGATGAGCATACCAGTCTCCTTCTTTACCTCAGCCATCCACTCAAGGGCTGGCTCGCCATGGCCTTCGAAGCCCCCTGGCTTAGTGCGTGGTTTCCATACTCCAGCACGAAACATGTGGCAGCCCTTTATGGCGAGTTGCTTCGCTGTGTTCATCACCTGCTCCTCCGTCTCAGCCGAACAAGGGCCTGCAATGACGAAAGGTCGTTTGCTATCACTTGGCAGATTGAGGGTCTCTAATTCCAGTTCCATTTTCTTATTCTTATTTTGTGTTTTATGTAGTTGATTTTCTTTGTTTTATAAAAGCTATGCGATTACGTTGTAAAAGCTATGCGATTGCACTGTAAAAGCTATCTGATTACACTGTAAAAGCTATGCGATTGCTGCTCAGTTGAATACCTGCTGTATTCTCTGCAGTGCGTCGCGCATATTCTCATCCTTAGCACAAAGCGAAATGCGGATGTATCTTTCACCGTTTGAACCAAAGATAAAGCCTGGAGTGATGAATACTCGTGCCTCATGAAGCACTCGCTCTGTGAGTTCCTCACAGGTCTTATACTTTTCTGGTATCCTGCCCCACAGGAACATACCCACCGACTTTCGGTCGTACTTACAATCCAGGGCATCCATTATCTGCTCTGCAATCTCACGACGACGCTTGTAGTTCGTGTAGTTAAACTCGCTGTGCCAATCGTCAGTATTGTTGTAAGCCTCGGCGGCAGCAAGCTGTATGCCACGGAAGGTTCCGCTGTCAATATTCGACTTTATCTTCAATATCCACTGTATCCACGTGCTGTTAGTGACCACCATACCCACGCGCCAGCCCGGCATATTATGGCTTTTCGACATAGAGTTGAACTCTATGCAGCAGTCCTTAGCCCCCTCCACCTGCATTATCGACTGCGGATGGTCATTGAGAATGAGTGAGTAAGGGTTGTCATTCACTATCACTATGTTATGGTCCTGAGCAAACTTCACCAGCCTTTCGTATGTCTTGCGCTGTGCATCGCCACCCGTTGGCATATTGGGGTAGTTGGTCCACATCAGTTTTACGCGGCTCAGGTCCATCTGCTCCAACTGCCCGAAATCGGGCTGCCAGCCGTTGCTTTCCAGCAAGTCGTAGTTTACTATCTTCTGTCCCAATATCTTCGAGAGCGAGGTGTATGTAGGATAACCCGGGTTAGGCACCAGTACCTCATCGCCAGGGTTACACAAGGCCAGCGTAACATGGAGTATAGCCTCCTTCGAACCAATCATGGGCTGTATCTCTGTCTGCGGATCCACTTCCACGTTGTACCAACGCTTGTAGAACCCTGCCATAGCCTGGCGCAACTCAGGCACGCCAACCGTGGGCTGATAGCCGTGGGCATCGGGGCGGTAAGCCACCTTGCAGAGTTTGTCGATAGTAGCCTGCGATGGTGGCATATCAGGCGAACCGATAGCCAATGATATTATATCCTTTCCCTCAGCATTGAGTTTTGCCACTTCTTTCAGTTTGCGACTGAAGTAATATTCCTGTACCGTTGAAAGACGGTCTGCTGGTTGTATATTCATAATAATCAGTACCCTTTTCTGCCCTGTGGGCTTCTTTCCCTCCGTGAGGGGAATTCTTCATTACAAGGGGATTTGTTTTTTACAATTGTTAATATTAGTCTGATAGTAATTTTTTCTCCCTCACTCAGGGGTGAGATGTAGAGAGAGAATCAGGAGGTTACGCTGCCTTATACTCACCAAGGATTGTCAAGTCGCGCGTGAGCGGCGTTATGGCATCTATGCTCTGGCGATAGCGCGTAAGGTCGTCGTAGGTCACGTCAACATAAAACAGATACTCCCACTCTTTACCGATAATAGGCAGCGACTGAATCTTAGTGAGGTTAATCTTATAGAACGACAGTATCGACAGCACCTGCGACAGAGAGCCTTCCTCATGGGGCAGCGAGAATACGATGCTCGACTTGTTTGCTTCGTTCAAGGCACGCAGGAAGTCAGCCTTGCGTGGGTCGGTCATAATGAGAAAGCGCGTGAAGTTGTGCGGATTATCCTCTATATGGTTCTCCAACACCTCAAGGCCGTACATCTCAGCAGCATCAGCATGACATATAGCAGCCACGCCCTTCAGTCCCTTTGCTGCTATTTCCATTGCCGAACCGGCAGTGTCCTCACACTCTACCATCTTCAAGTTAGGGTGCTTCGACAGGTAATGGTAGCACTGAGCCAGTGCCACGGGGTGAGAATGTACCTCTGTCAATTCATCAAGCGACTGTCCAGGCAGCGCACAGATGCAGTGGCTTATGTGGGTCTTGTGCTCGCCCACGATGGTCATACCTGAATCACGCAGCAGTTCATAGTTGTGCAACAGCGAACCGGCAATCGTGTTCTCTATAGCCATGATGCCTATGACCGTAGGGTCTTGCTTCATGTTCTGAAACACCTCCTCAAACGTAGCACAGCATATAATCTGCATCTGCTCACCATTAAAGCAGTGCTTCGCCGTAATGTCGTGGAAGCTTCCCAGTTCGCCTTGTATTGCTATTCGTTTCATTGTTATATTGTGTTGTTTGTTGTCTTGACCATCATTTGTTAACAAAAAATCCCGCGTAGCTTGGCTGCTATGCGGGAAATCTTGCAATATCATGTTTGCTTTAATCTCTTAAGTTGAACTACATCACGCAACTTCCCGCTTCACAGTTTCCTGCAAAGTAAAAATAAAAGAAGTATGCGTAAGAGTTATTCATCGTTTCTTGTCTTTTTTCAAATTCGACTGCAAAGGTACACTTTTTCTCTCTAACCGCCAAATCTTTTAACTTTCGTTAATATTTTTTAGTTTCATTGTAATTATGCGTAACTATTCAGCGATCGTTATGTCTCAATCGCCAATAGTCAACACTATTCCTGCGAACTAATGCGGAAGAAATCAACATCAGCACAGCCTCCTTGCTTCTTCGTAGCATAGCAGAAGATGGCATACTTGCTACCCATGAAGAGACGACGGTAGTCAAAGGTCATCTTATAAGGCTGACCTATGGTTGTCCAGCGTTCACCATCAAGGCTGTAGTAGAACGTAGCCATGTCATTACCACCACCCTTGCCGTTAGGACGGAAGTCGGCATCAATGCGTAGCCAAACCTTTGTAACAGTTTTGCCGCCGACGGTGGTGAGCTGCACGCTTTCCAATACATTTTCCTTCACGCTTTCTACGGCCTTTGAACCATCAGACAATGATACACTTTGCTGGCTCATCTCAAGCACCGCAGAGCGTCCTTTCTTTTTTATTGTCAGCACGCCGCTGTCGCCATTGAAAGCGGCCATGCCCGTGCAGTCACCATCGCGCAACCGACTAATATCTATTGCTGTGCAGGCTGAGCATGTAGGTCCCAGCATGCGTTGTGTCAGTGTGTTTGGAGCAAGATACAGGTTAGGCACAACCCGGCTGGTTTTCAGTCGCATATACCCTGGGCGTTCACTCAGGCTCCATGCCGACTTCACCGGATTATGATTCCACTGCCAATCAATACCGAGCCTGTCAGCATTGTCAAAGTCATCGTTGCTGACGATGCTTGCAGTAGGTTCTCCTCTACGCAGCGGGCGCATCAAGTCAGGAATCCTACCCTCTTCGTCACCCAGCATAGGCCATCCGTCAATCCACCTGCAAGGCATTAACGTGAGTACGCGACCTACGGCTCCACGGTCTTGGAAGATTATGCCATACCAGTCGCCATGTTCCGAATCAACAATCGTGCCCTGCGCTGCATAGGGAAAGCCACCAAACTTACTCTCCAGTATCACTTGCTTCTCGTATGGCCCTTGAATATTCTTCGCTCTGTAGCACACCTCACGTCGATTTCTGCCCGGTGCCCATACGTGGCTAATCATAAGCAGATAGTAGTAACCGTCATGCTTGATTACACGACTACCCTCAAGGAGGCCAGTCTCATCTGCCTCACGCTTGAAAAGCTGACGGTGGCTGCCATCAACCACAGCAGTAAGCGTAGAGTTCAGTTCAACCATCTCCCCCGTACCATAGACCACATACACTCTGTCATCATCATCGAAAAACAGCGTTGCATCATGGAAGTGAGGCAATCGCGAGTGAAGCGTCCACGGTCCCTCTGCCTGTTCAGCAGTGAATATATAGCTTTGTCCCATCTTGCCATGCTCGTTAGGAGCTAAGAGAGCATAGAAGCGGCCATTATGATATTTCAACGATGTAGCCCACTGGCCACGTCCATAGACGGTGCCCTCCTGCATATCATATTTCGGAGAATCCGTAAGGGTATCGAAAACATAGCCTACTGTCTGCCAGTTTTTCAAGTCGCGCGACTTCATTATTGGGGCGCCAGGCATTAGGTGCATCGTGGTACTCACAAGATAGAAAGTGTCGCCAACGCGGATAACGTCAGGATCTGGCACATCGGCCCAGAGCATAGGGTTCTGTATGCGCCTGTCATGGAGCACATCATAATCACCAGCTACAGCAGAAGTCCATGCCATAACAACAGTCATCAGGACTAAAGATATACGTTTGAGCATTATAATATGTGTTTATTTATCGAATGAAACTTCACAAGCCTTTCAACACTCATCTTACAGACACCTGAAAGTCACGGTATCTTACCCATTCACCTTTTTTCTTTGCACATACGGTAAAAGTGAGTTCCCTACCAACATTACGTTCCAACATACTGCGCCATTCCTTCTTATCAAGCTCAATATGCTTGCCACTTGAATGAAGTTGACCGCCCATACTTCCTACAACTCTCACATCAATTTGCTCCACGTCATTTGCCGTCAACGAGAAATTGAGCGGTGTCATGTCCGTAGGTATCGAAGCATTGATATAATTAGGATACATCTCAGGCCACTCATCCAAGACGGTCATGTTATCGGGTCGGTCATCACACGCTGCTGTCAAAGCACACAGCAATATCAGGCAGGCGCAGAGCCATTGCCCTACGTGCAGTGAGTAATATGTGTCTTTCATCTTCATGATGTGTATATTCTTTATGGGTTATCTACATTTCCCACTATTACAATGGCATCCTTATCAGTATAGACTTCGGGGGTTATGCCCTTCGGGAATAGCGTACCCATCAGACTGACGGTTTTGCTCTTTCCTATATACAGCCGGCCTTTCTGATACTTCATCGGTGTGGCATCAGAAGATATGCCTGCTACATACCATTTGTCACCGTGACGACGTGCTATGACACATAGTTTGCCAGGATAGCCATCAATAAAGCGTGTTTCGTCCCATGTCGTCGGCACGGTCTTCATGAAATCAATAGCCCACGCAGGAGCATCAGTCAAATTGTTAGGAGCAAGGGCAAAGTGCTGCACACTGCTTTGGAATAATACCGCCGTAGCCAGAGCAAACACGTCAGAGGTCTTGCGCTCCGTGCCATGCTGATTGTCCTTATTATAATGTTTATTAAGCGTGGAGCCACCGAAATCCATAGAACCGACAGTATTCCTGATAAACGGATGCGTGCAGGCGCATACAGCCTCGTCATCACACATATTCTGTCCGAAGTGCATATTCTCCGATGCAAGTACGGCCTCTGACGCTACATAGTTAGGATACATTCTCTCCCACCCTCTTGGCAAGGTACATCCGTGGAATATCACCTGCAAGCCATAATCGTTAGCATCAGTGAGAATATCTTCATAGAGTTGCATCATAGGTTGCTTGTCACCGCCAAAGAAATCGACTTTAATACCGAGAATACCAGTTTTTTGCATCCATGCCATTTCCTTACGGCGCGGAGCACTGCGATCCATCTTGTGGCGAGGTCCCTGCGGTGCATCATTCCACGAACCATTGGAGTTATACCACAAGAACAGTCCCACTCCACGTTCCTTGCCATATCGAGCCAAATCTTCTATACGCTCATAACCAATCTGCGTGTCCCATAAAGCATCTATCAGCACAGAGCGATAGCCCATGGCAGCCGCAAAATCAATATAACGTTTCTGTTCGTCATAGTTACAGCTTGCATCCATGCCAATAATCCATGACCAAACGCCCTTACCATATTCGTAATTCCTTGAAGCAGCATACTTCGGTTTCACGAGGTCGTTGGCCACGGTGGTCTCAACTATATTCTTTAGTGTTTCGCCTATAGTTATGGTACGCCACGGTGTCTGACAAGGCAAAGCGACAGACGGACACGTACTACCCTGACCGTTCAATTCTCCCTGCTGTGGGAAGCCTATGCCGTAAGTAGCTCCACCATGGTTAAGCAGTCGGCAGCCGACATAATTGCCATCCGTACCAGTCTCGCTTATCAAGACCCATCCATCTGCAACATCAGGGGCTGTGGCATTAGTCTTGAACAAACAAGGGAACGTATATCCTTCTCCCCAGCCATTCTTGCCCATGTTGTCATCAAGGGTATAACGCGTCTCATAACTCGGTGCGGTACGAGCGAAGCCCGTCATAGGTTTCGACTGCGGACAGAGAAAAGTCTGCGCACCTTCTGGCAAAGTAAAGCTACTTGCCTCGCTCTGTACCACCGCAACCAGCGTATTGTCTTTTGGGTATATACGATAGCAGAAAGCGACGTCACGGTTGCTGATGCGAAACACCACATCCATAACATGACGCCCATTCTTTTCTATACCGCACACGGTTTCTGAAACTTGATAGTTTATACGGCTTTGTTTCCAAGTATTCAGCGTATATGTATCATTGATGTCACTTATCTGACATGATGATATCGTCAGTCCGTCAGTAAGATTTTCTGAATTCGTTGTCAGTCCGAGAGAAGAACAACGTATGAAGGTCTTGCCATCACGGCAGACCTCATACGTCAACTGTCCTTTTTTATCGTCCATGATAACAACAATGCGTTTGTCAGGACTTACGAGACGCTTCTCCGCTCTGACACATAAAATATTACTAACTAAACTAACTACCATTAAAAAACTAATACATTTCTTCATCTGTTAAATCTCCAATTATCAAAGGTGAATAGTTTAGGACCCTTCATGCCTTTGAAGGCAAAGTACACGTCATGCTTACCTTTTACAGTCGTAGTGATGCTTGTCGTCACCATTTTCCATTCTTCCCAACCGCCAGTATGTGGCACTTTGAGTATAGCTATAGGTTTAGCATCAAGGCTATCGAGCCTCACTTCGATACTTCCGCCTTGTAAAGCAGAGGCTACAGTAGCACTGAACGTTTTTGGCGAACCGCTAATTACGGCATCAGTGCATCCGTTAGCATCGAAATCAACTTCGCGTACTTTTATATAGTCACCATTATGTATATTGCTTAGATATACTCCTGTCTTGTCATTCTGTTCTGCCTTCACGCCTACCGACCATGCCATCGTCTCAGCTTCATGACGGCAGTAAGGATTGAGTGTGCCTATAGGACTGACACCCTCATCAGTATGGTGTATCAAGGGGAATGTGCCGTCTGTGTTATACTCAAACTCTTCAACGGCAGTGCTGCGCCCGAAGCCTCCGCCACCTGGTAATTTGCCTGTGTGGTAGAAGAAATAGGAGTGTCCCTTGAAGTCAGTCACTCCACAATGGTTGGTAAACGACTTTGTATACTCCTGTGGCATTATCTCTCCACGATATGTCCATGGTCCTTCAAACGACGGTGCTGTCGAATAAGCTATATGCTCTGGTATGCCTCCTGCTGCGTAGAGCAGATAATATAGCTTCTGAGATTTCTTAGCCTTACGTCCTTTTTTGTCAACAGGAAAGAAACTACGTTGCATTATCCAAGGACCTTCTGTGTAGCAATCTTTGTATTTTACTCCCTGCTGTCTGTCTTTTATAAATGGAGAGCCAAAACCTTCTACAGTCTGTTTTACCTGTTTCACCTCGCTACCAAAAGATACCATATTCTCATTCAGCTTGGCATAGTTTATAGTTGGATTTCCCCAAAAGAGCCACGCCTGTCCATCATCATCTATAGTCACCGTTGGGTCTATGTTATCCCAACTTCCATCATCATATAATGGTTTGCCTATGGCATCACAGAATGGTCCCGTAGGACTGTCACTCACAGCCACGCCTATTGCCATACCATTTGTTATGGTAGAATGAGCACATATAAACCAATAGAAGCGTCCGTTTCTTTCTATGCACTGCGAGGCCCAGGCTCGATCATCAGCCCACTTGAAAGAACTAAGATTGAGAGGAGAGCCATGGTCAGTCCAGTTTACCATATCTTCACTTGAATAAACACGCCACTCCTGCATCCAGAAGAAATCAGCTCCATCCTCATCATGACCAGTATATACATATATTTTGTCGCCACAAACCATAGGTGCGGGATCACTTGTGTACCAGGTCTGTACTATTGGATTCTGCGCAAACAATGACATTGAGCAGCAGACAGACAATATGGCAAATATTTTTTTCATTATTGTCGTTGTTAGTCGATTGATTGATTTTGACGATGCAAATTTACGACAAAAACAACAAAAACACCTTACGTTTTTGTTTCAGCAGTTATAATAATTGTCTAAATCATCATGCTTGCATCATTTTTCCATGGTAAAATAACAAAAAAAAAGTAATTTTGCATATCAAAACAAATTATTTCGACATTATGAACAGATTTTCCACTCTTATCCTCACCCTGTTTCTTACCTTGACACACACAGCCATACTATCGGCACAAGACGAATTAGCACACGGTCAAATGATAGAAAAAACGATGCCGTGTCGTCTGCTCCACGGCATTACCGAACGACCCTATAGTATCTACCTGCCACCATCCTATAATATCAAGAACAGCAGACTGTACCCTGTGTTATACCTGCTGCACGGCGGTGGCGGAGCCCACACTGACTGGGATAAGCATGAACACCTGTCTGTCACTGCCGACAGTCTCATAGCCTGTGGAGCAATCAGCGAGATGATTATAGTATGCGCTGAAGGCAACCAAAACAACATGATGTATTTCAATGCGGGAACAGAAAAGATACCAGCTCCTGACTGGAAGTATGAAGACTACTTCTTTCAGGAACTGATACCATATATTGAAAAGACCTATCGAGTACGTAGCAATCGTGATAGCAGAGCTATAGGAGGATTTTCCATGGGAGGAGGCGGTGCCACTGTATATGGAGTTCACCATCCTGAGATGTTCGCCATGGTTTATGACATCAGCGGTTACCTGCGTCGTCAGTCACTTGATTTTCTGAAGGATGACCCATCAGCAGAATGGCGTCAGCAAGTGATAGAAGATAATAACCCCATTACGCACATTCTCACTGGTAGTGATGCAGAAGTAAAGGCTTGGCAAACGGTGGATTGGCGTGTAGCCGTAGGCGACCAAGACTTCACTCTTGAGGCTAACATGGATTTCATAGCAGCTTTGCGCAAGCGTGGTATTTCTAATTCCTTCTATGTAAACACTGGATGGCATGACCACCGTTGGGTTTCAGCCATTCTGCCTGACGTGTTACAACGTGCCGACAGGAATTTCCGAGTTCACTCTGCGAATTTACCGAAATAGCCTGTGCATACCTGCTGCCACTCCATTGCATTGAGCAGCTGCTCCTCAAGCCTCTGGTTTACCTCTTCCCAGCGTTGAGCGTCAATCAGAGGCTTTGCTTTTTGCCATATATAACAGAAGTCTCTCACCTCGGCTACGCCTCGCGCATAGCGTCGCTGCAGTTCCTCCCACAGCGTAAGGCCATTCTTCATCCTATATGACCAACTGACGTGATGAAACCACAAGAGCATTTCTTCAGGACACGTATTCACATCATCATACAATGAACGGTATGGCTCACGATATTGTCCTACGGCATTTGTTCCTTTACTGCTCCTGTCGAAACCCACGCCAGTATTATCAGCCTTGTGATAATACACGGGGCACCACTCAATGGGATATTCTGCTTTGAAGCCATCTGGCTCCGGACCATAGTGATGGTCGAACTTGAATATATGGTGCAATCCAAGCGGCATCATATAGTCAACACACGCTTCACGGCTGCGCATCATCATACCAACCAAAGGTTTCACCGTCTCAGAACCAAACGTCAGCCTCAGCCATTCCTCTGCTATCTGCTCCGACGTAAGTTCTGGATTCCAAGCCAATCTGCCAAAAGCATACCAGTTGGCTGCAGCGAAGTGATGTCCGCACCAGTTCTTATCCAATCCCACATTGGCAACGCCTGCTATACCAGCAAGTCGTTCTGGACTAACATATTTAAAGAATTCCTTCCACATCGGTGCCAAATATACCAAGTGGGTACTCTGCCCAAGATATTCCTGCGTGATCTGCAGTTCTGCCATCTGGGTAGTCTTATGGATATTATCAAAGATTGGAGCATAGGGTTCACGCGGCTGGAAGTCGAGCGGTCCATTCTTCGACTGCAGTATCACATTAGGCAGAAACTGCCCATCAAGCTCTGCAAATTCAGATACAGCCTGCTTAACCCTGTCCTCGCCCTTATGCTTTGCACCATATACAAACGAACGCCACATCACAATACCGCCATAAGGTGCAAGAGCCTCTGCGAGCATATTTGCACCATCGGCATGCGTGCGACCGTAATCAAAAGGTCCAGGCTGTCCCTCTGAATTTGCCTTAACGAGGAAGCCTCCGAAGTCGGGTATCTGTCGGTATATCTCTTTTACCTTCTTCTTCCACCATATCCTCACGTCTTTATCAAGAGGATCAGCAGTAGCCACATCGCCAAGAGCCTTTGGCGTACCGAAATTGACTGACAGATACACACGCAATCCGTAAGGTCTCAATATGTCGGCTATCTCCCTTACCTTATTTATATATGTCTTCGTCAGCATCTTCGGCGACGCATTCACATTGTTGAGCACAGTACCATTTATGCCTATGCTTGCATTGACCAGGGCATACTGACGTATGCGTTCTGCATCAATGGTCATTGCGTCATTCCAGAAAATGCTCTCTCCTGCATAGCCTCGCTCTATCGAACCATCAAGGTTATCCCAGTGGTTCAATATACGATGTTGGAAGACAGGGACGTGTCTGCCCTCTTCACCTCGCAGCAAAGCGAAAGCACCATAGAGCAGTGCTTTTTCACTACCAGCAGTAATATGCCGCTCATCGCGCAGGCCTGTTATGCAGTAGCCTTCCTGTCCTACTCCAGCGGTATCTATGCTAAGCGTCACCTGTCTGCCATCATAATAACGGTGCAGCACATCCGCAGCCAAGCACTTCGTTCCCATCACATGACAAGTGTTCCGCTCCGCATAACGCAACCACAGACTGCTGCCGTCTTCTGCCCTCATCATTAACGACATGAGCATCAAAACTACCGACAATGAATATTTAATAATACTATTCATGCTTTTTCGAGGTTATGGCTCTCTACTATTTATTCTCAACCTTCTGTATCTTGCCATCGGCATCATACTTCAGTTCGGCAATCTTCATCGAACGCAAATGCGTCACGCCGCCAGATGGTACGCTGTCATGAAACAACAGATACCACTTACCTTTGTATTCCACTATACTGTGATGTGTAGTCCAGCCTACGACAGGATCGAGTATTTCACCCTGATAAGTGAACGGCCCGTATGGTGTGTCGCCAGTGGCATAGCACAGCATATGGCTATCGCCAGTGGAGTAAGAGAAGTAGTACTTACCATTATACTTGTGCATCCACGATGCTTCGAAGAAACGATGTGGGTCACTTGCCTTGAGGGGCTGACCGTCTTTGTCGAGAATAACGACAGGACGCGGAGCCTCAGAGAACTGCTTCACGTCAGCACTCATTCTTACTACCATGCTTGGCAAAGCGGCATCATCAGGCTGAGCAAACAACTGCGTCTTATGGTCGGAAGCAGGTCCGAGGTCAATCAGTCCGTTGTCGTCGCCATATTTCCCTGCAACCGGTGTCTTACCACCTGGTATGTGTTGCCACCACTGCAACTGTCCACCCCACAGGCCACCGAAATAACAGTAAATCTCACCATCATCATCTTTGAACACACATGGGTCAATGGAGAACGAACCACGTATGGGGTATTGTTCTGGTTTGAACGGTCCTTCAGGCTTTTCGCTCACTGCAACACCGAGGCGGAACATTCCATCATAGCCTTTAGCTGAGAAGATAAGATAGTAACGTCCGTCTTTCTCTACAACGTCGTTATCCCACATCTGTTTCTCTGCCCATGGCACCTGAGCCACATCAAGCATCATGCCGAGGTCTCTTGCTGTGCCGTTATCGGGGTCTTCGAGCACGAAAGCATGGTAGTCACGCATCTGGAAGTGTCCGCCATCATCATCAAAACACTCGCCAGCGTCCCAGTCGTGACTGGGATATATATATAGTTTGCCATTAAATACGTTGGCTGATGGGTCAGCCATATAATCATTAGGAAAGAGATAATGTGCCATAGTTTTTACTTATTTTTATTTTCTATTTCTTTATTTATTTCATCAATCACCTCGTCAGTCAATTCGTACCTTGAGATTATATACATTGCCACCAACAACAGTACGGCAGGAATGATACAAACGAGCCAGCGTATGCCTTCCTGAGCGAGAGGATTTTGCAGTTCAAGGTCATTCATAAAGTATGCTCCTGCAGCATTGCCCACACTTGTCATGGCGAAGGCTGTGATGAAAAACAGCGCTATAATACGCAAAGGGCGGTTACGCAAGAATTCCGTCCACAGGTCGCTGACCTTCACGTTCTTTGTTTCGTTGTCGTCCATCACCACACGTTCTTTCGCCTGCGTGAAGCAGAAGATGAGTAATACCATTCCCACGAGGGCGAATATCAGCATACACGTGAACCATGCGTTTGAATCCTTCGGCAGCGTCTGTGCCTCCTCTGCAGCCTGATAGTTAGTCCAGGCCAACACCCATCCTGGTATTACGCCACCCAGAGCCATGCCTGCCTTGAAGAATATACCTGTCAGTGCGTTGACAATTCCACTTATCCTTCTGCCTGTCTTCCATTCGCCGTAGCTTATTACCTCGGGTATCAGTGCCCACATATAGCCTGTAGCCACGATTACGCCTGTTGATTTAATGAACTGTGCCACATAGACAAGCACTATATGCTCTTTCACCGTACCCATCTTACTGATGACATAGAGCATCATCATGCCCACTATGGCTACAGACAGGAATACATAGAACATATTTTTCTTGCCCACCTTTCGCTTTATCGCAGGCACCAGTGGCATGAAGATAAATGCTGGCAGAGAGCCCAGTCCCATGAAAAGTGCCATCTCATAGGGTATATCCTTTCCTGCAAGCAGTGCCACCATGATTGGTACTCCTGCAGATACGCATAATCCTCCTACGTTGGCCATGAACATACGCACGCTTGTAAGTATGGTCACTTCGTTGGTATCACGCGTCAGCGAAGAGTTGAGTGCACCGTATGGCACGTTGATAAGCGTATAAAGCATTGACATTCCTACATACGTGACATAGGCATACGCTATGCTCGGTGCGAAGCCATCCCAGAAACATAGTATGGCGAGTATGGTCAAGGGGATTCCTCCCGTAACAAGATATGAACGGTATTTTCCCAACGAGGGGTTATGCTTGTCAACGAAAGTTCCTACGAGTGGATCCCACAATACGTCGATGATGCGCACGACAAGAAACATCGTGCCTGCCAGTCCGGCTGCTTTTCCTGCATCGCCTCCCAACACATATACGTCAGTGTAGAAGAAGAGCAGATACATACATATTGTCTGGTAGATGAGATTTTGTGCCAGGTCACCGGCACCGAAGCCTATACGCTGCATCCACGACAGCTTATAGAAGCCTTTTTCTTGTTTGATTTCCATTATGATATTGTTTTTTTGTATATATTTTCCAACTGCAAATATAATACTTTTTTATTTCATAAACCACCGTCAATGCAAGGTTTTTCTGTGCATGATACTTTTTTCCGCCTACGATGAAACATTTACGTAGAGCCGTTTTTTAGGAAAAACTGTAACTTTGCACTCAGGAAACAAAGACGTGCGCCAATCTGTCGATTGACCGTCACTTTTCCTTCGTGCGAAGAAGCACCCAGGAAACAAAGACGTGAGCCAATCTGTCGATTGACCGTCACTTTTCCTTCGTGTGAAGAAGTGTATAAATATAGAAAACATATTCACTAACAAACAATAATTTCACAACATGTTTACAGGTATGAACATAATGAAGCCACGGTTCTTCATTCTCAACTCTCTCTTAATATTGTCAGCCGCAGCTACTGCCAAACCCGTGCCGGCACGCTTGTTCCAGTCGGGCATGGTGATGCAGCGAGGCACCGAAGTGCCCGTTTGGGGGCAGGCAGACGCCGGCGAGCAAGTCAGTGTCAGGTTTAAGAAGAAAACCTATACCGCTACTGCCGACGCATCAGGACGATGGCAGGTGACTCTGCCAAGCCAGAAGGCCGGCGGTCCATACGACATTGAAATCAAGGGCAACGACAACCAGACGCAGGTCATCACCGACGTACTCTTCGGCGATGTATGGCTATGCTCGGGACAATCAAACATCGATGTCACCGTGGAACGTGTTTATCCTATATATAATAAAGTGGTTGACGAGTATGATAACCCTAAAATACGTATGTTTCGCGTAATGACGGATTTCAACACCCATGCGCCACTCTCTGACATCAAGCCTACTCCCATAAACTGGAAGAAGGCAAATAAGGAGAATGCCATGTCGTTCTCAGCCGTGGGCTACTTCCTCGCTCGCGAGATGTATGAGAAGACTGGCGTGCCGCAGGGTGTCATTGTCAATTCCCTCGGCGGTTCGCCTATCCAGGCATGGCTCGATGCCGACACACTGCGCAGGCAGTGGCCGGCGGAGTATTCGCGCACGCTTTTCTTCCAAGATGACGACATGGTCAGTGCCATCAATGCTTCCAACAACAAGGCGCAGCAACGCTGGAATTCTCTGCTTGACTCCTCTGACCCTGGCTTTGCACAGGGATATGCCTCGCTTTCGCTTGATGACAGCAAATGGAAGCGCATCAACGTTTTCCGCACCAACGCTGCCGGACACTTGGAGAGCGTAAATCTGACACGCAATCACCGCTACAATGGCACGTTATGGGCGCGTCAGCATTTTAATATTGACGCCGCACATGCCGGTCAGGGCGCGCGCCTCTTTGTTGGCACTCTATATGATGCCGACCAGACCTACGTCAACTCACGCGAGGTGGGACGCACATTCTATCAGTATCCTCCACGACGCTACACTATTCCGGCTGGGGTATTGCAGCATGGCGACAACGTCATTGCAGTGCGCTTCACGACCAAGGGCGGTGCTCCCCACTTCATACCAGAGAAGGAGTACAAGCTCGTGTTTGACGATGGCACCGTGGTTTCGCTCGCTGACGAGTGGCTTACCTGCGAGGGTGTGCAACTGCCACAATGCCCCGGTGCCGACGGTGGCGGCCAGAACCTACCCTCGGTACTCTACAATGCCATGCTACATCCTCTGGCTCCCTACGCTCTTAGTGGCGTGGTATGGTATCAGGGCGAATCAAATACCGGCGATGGCGACAAGTATGAGCAGTACCTGAGCCAACTCATCGGTGGCTGGCGACAACTGTGGAAGCGTCCAGACCTGCCCTTCTGCGTCGTACAGTTGGCCAACTTCCTTGAGCCTTCCGACCAGCCTCAGCAATCGGGATGGGCAGAAGTGCGCGAAGCTCAACGTCTGACCACGGAGCATCTGCCTAACGTAGGGCTGACGGTAGCCATCGACCTCGGCGAGACCGTGGATATACACCCACTGCGCAAGCGCGAGGTAGCGGAGCGTGTTGCCAATGTATTTGACCATTTGGTATGGAAGAAGTCAGCTCCTCTCTCTCCGCGAATTACCAACGTGCATACAGATGGCAATGTCATCACACTCACTGCCGACCAACCTCTGCGACAGTCTGACCGTCTGTATGAGTTTGAGACGGCTGGCTCCGACGGTCGTTTCGTCAATGCCGAGGCACAGTCAGAGGGCAACCGTATCACTGTCCGCTCTGCTGTTACCAATCCTGTGACAATGCGATATGCATGGAAGCACAACCCCATACGCGCAGGCGTTTATTCAGCAGCAGGCGTTCCGATGTCACCACAGCAGATAGACCTTTCCAAGTAGTGCAGGCTAACGTCTCTCTTACTATACAATGATGACTGACAGCTACTGCGTTTTCATGATTTGGAAAACCACGCAGAAAAGAGGCTGTATAACAATCTCAAAATGAAGGCTTTGCAATCGCTACCCGATTACACCGTAATCGCTATCTGATTACACTGCAATCGCTATGCGATTACACTGTAAAAGCAATGCGATTACAGAGGCACAGCATAGCATACATACAAAAATCACCGCGAACCCACCATTTTGGGGCGTTCGCGGTGATTTCTTTTTCCATTGGCTAACCACCATCAAGGTAGTGGTATGTCTATTTTCTTACGGTGGATTCATTCATAAATAGGTATGAGGGCTGATAGCCACCCCAGTCAACGATGATTTTCTCAAAGACGATGCCTGGATGCAGGGGGCGTAGGGTAAGTTCGTGAAACCCACCGGCAGCGGTAACGGGTAGCAGCACTTCCTTCTCAACTATACGACGCGCTATCTGAGGATAAAACTCGGAATACATATATGGCGCACGGTCGAGGAGCGTCTTGTTGAAGTTGACTGTCTGCGGCTCGCTGCCGTCAAGGCTGACGGTATATTCGAACCCGCCTACATTAAGGAAATCGAGCGTTGACTTGACTACAACGTGTACCTTCACTCTGTCAGGCAGTTGGTCATCCGAAGGAATATTAAACCTATAAGTGAGCATAGCGCCCTTGACATCTGAAGTGTAAGGGTTAAGCGCCACGGCGCTGCGCGTGCGACCATAGTAAGGATATACAGTCCACTGAGTGGCTGGCGCGGTTACGCTACTATAGTAATGCTCTGCTTCCATACTCACATAGCCACGGTCGGCAGTAAAGACGTAGCCACCAGCCGTATTGTCAGCAACAGTCTTGGTTGCGGGGCGCATATCGTGAGGGAAATTATCGTTCCATGAGGTGTAGCCTATATGCTTCTGCGTCATCATGCCGTCCCATTTGCCATGACTCATCACCTTGTTATAATGACGACAGAGCAGAGAATCGCGCATGAAACACTCCTCCACACGCCTTGCCCATTTGTTGGCATCAGGCATATTGCGCTCTGCAAGGGCTTGGTTCATGGCCTGAGAGTAATACATATCGTACAGATTAGCCATTGCCTGCACGGGGAAAAGCAGCAACTGGCGATAGGCATCGCGCGCAGAGAGCGGTATGCTGTCAAGCAGGCGAAGCGCACGCACTTCAAGACGTGCGTAATCATCAGTCACGCGTTGCCACTCGCCCGTAGCGAGATTGTAGGTCTTGGCATCAAGCATCTCTGGCGTTACACGAGCCATATACTGGCAGTTGCGGTTGTAGATGTCGGCAGCCTCACTGACAGTCTGCGCTGAAGCCTCGCCGAGTAGTTGACTGAAGAAAAGACGAGTATGGTCAGTTACGGTATGTACGGCATATTCCTTGGGGTTCCATGCCATATCCATGAAAAGCTGAATAGGATACTCCATTGGTTTGAGATCGCCCACATTGAGAATCCACATACGCTGTATGCCGTAGTCATAGGCCAAAGTCAGTTGCTCAAACATCTGCTGCGTCTGCGTCACGTTGAGCCATTTAGTGTTACGTGGAGCACCCACGTAGTCCACATGATAGTACAGTCCCCAGCCACCTTTGTGCTTGCGCTCACGGTCAGTATGGGGCACGCGGCGCACGTTGCCCCAGTTATCATCACACAACAGCATGATGACGTCGTCAGGCACTCGCATACCTTTGTCGTAGTAATCCATCACCTCTTTGTATAAGGCCCACACCTGCGTGGTCTTATCGGCTGGTTTTCCCGTCACCTCTTTTATTATGCGACGCTGGTTTTCCACTATCTGTGTAAGCAACTTTGTGTCGGCATCCTCGCTCATGGCTTCGTCGCCGTCGCCTCTCATGCCTATGGTCACCATATCCTCCGTACCTTTCATTCTTTCTATACCCTCACGGAAGAAGCGGTCGAGGTTCTGCTTGTTGGTACTGTAGTTCCACGCTCCCCAGTCACGGCGATGGCGTGCATACTCCTGATGGTTACGTGCCATAGGCTCATGGTGGCTTGTTCCCATTATTACTCCCATACGGTCGGCAGTGCGCGAGTTCTCAGGGTCATCGGCATAGAAAGCCCATCCCCACATAGCAGGCCACAGCATATTGCCTTTAAGTCGCAGTATGAGTTCAAACACCTTCTCATAGAAGCGATGGTCACCGTAGTTTGTACCGAAGGTATTCTTCACCCACGACGTCAGGCATGGTGCTTCATCGTTGAGGAAGAGTCCGCGAAACTCCACGGCTGGCTCGCCATCGGTATATTCTCCTGGTACTACGTATGCCTCATCGTGTCTCACTACTGGTGCGTCAGCCCACCAGTACCAAGGTGATACGCCAAGTTGGCGGCTCAGTTCATATATGCCGTAGATTGTTCCTCGACGGTCACTGCCACCTATTATGAGCGTAGTGCCCTGTGTGGTTATGACGTATTTCTCGCGCTTTCCTTTAAGTTGCTTTGCGAGCAGTCTATCTACTGTTTTGTTCTTTCCCAACGTACCAATCACGATTGTAGCGTTATCGGTAGTTATTTCGGGTGTCACGCCAAGTGCCAGCCTGAAGTCTTTCTGCAGGTTTCGTATGGCAATCTTCACTCCCTCATACTCGCTGTCATCATAGTCTATAGTAGCGGTATGAAGCGGCAGTGCGCCAGGCTGCTGCGAGAACGTCACGAACTTCCCTGCAGCCATTGCCGCCGTTGCTGTAGTAAACAGCAAGGCAGCGATAATATGTCTTAATTTCATGTTCATCTATATTTATTCTGCGAGGTATATATTTACTATTGCATTTGCGTCAGCCATAGTGATAGCCTCGTCTCCGTTCATATTGGCCGCTGACACATTGAAACCACCTTCAACCATAGCGGCTTTCCCTGCATCATCTGAAAGATAGTAGTTTACCACCATGTTGGCATCAGCCATGGTTATTACTCCGTCGGCATTGACGTCGCCAAGCAGTTTCTGTATCAGATATATGCTGCTGACTTTTGCCGTACGCATATCTCCATACGGAATCTTTATGGCGTGTATATGCAGGAAGTTGTCTTCACGCTGGTTGTAGCTGCTTGTCAGCGTGGTCTTGAAGTCTTCAAGCGGTATTATGACTACACCGAGCTGGCTGTCCCAGTACGGATCGTATTCATTGAAGTTTACCCTTATCTCCTTATGTTCGCCACTTGGCACTATTCTGTTGGCAAGCAGTCGTACCGTAGCATCGCCGCTACCGCGCAGCGCAATCTTATCGTATGCACTGAGATCAACGAAGCGGTTGTAGTCAACACTGCTGAAGCCTACCAGTGTCGAGCCGTTTGTCTCATTGTTGCCCAGTCGCCATTCCGGTACGATGTCTTCTACCACCTCGGCATCAGCACCACCATTGCTCCAAACATGAAACATATCTGGTGTCAGTTTCACCCAGTTTTTCGGTGCTTCAAAGTCATCAACGGCAAGGTAGTTGTTGATTTGTTCCATCACCTTGTCGGTGCGCACGGGGAAATATTCCGTAAGCAGGCGGTTGCGTTCTGTCATATATGTATCATCAACAGTATATAATTCGCCTTGACCTTGATACGGATGCACGTCTCTACGGTAGTCGCCCCATCGTGCTGCCTCGTCATATAGGGCGTACTGTATGTCGTGATACAGGCTGTCCCACGTACAGGTTACGGCATCAGGACTGAGTAATCCGTCTTCGGCAAAGAGTTCCTTGGCACGGCTTAGATACTGACTACGGAAGTTCTCATTCTTCAGCAGTTGCTGGAATATTCCCGTCGGAGTCTCCATTCCATTGTTTTTTGTCATCACGTTTTCATCACTATTGCCGAATATTAACTCTGAGTCCCAGCATAAGAACCGGAAACCTTGGCTCGGACTGCCCTCAATGTTATGTCGTCGTATGGCATACCAGTTATGATGATCCCAGTCGGTGTTACCTGCATACTGGTTTATAAGCATATAATCGATGAAGTTTGGTATATCAAGCAGTGTGTCAAGTTGTGCCAGGTCAGCCGTCGGGTCGTTGAGTTCGCTCACCTTTGTAGTCATCTCATTCCATGCATCGAGCGTGCCCTCGCTTGCTTCGATGTGATTTCCTCCTTCTTCTTCTATCTTTATCACGTCGATATCGTCCTTTGAACCGCCAAGATGGTCTTTGCCATATTGGTCATCTACGCGCTCTGCTATGTTGTAAAGTCCCCAATACATGCCGTTGAGAAAGAGGTGCACGTAGAGTGCGTTGACGCTCGTATGTCCCAAGGCGCGCTGTGTGCGTCTTGCCCATACGTCACGTGTATATTGCGCAGCCTGTCGGTTGCCTTCCGCCCAGTGCTGCCAGCTATTGCCGAAGTGGCAACGAAGCACGAGTTGCTTGAATTCACTTGGTTCTCCTTTTCCAAACAAAGGATATTTCAGCGATTTCTGTCCGTAGTCTTTCTTGAATGTCAGTCGGAAGGAATGTTTCGGGTTCTTTTCAGCTATTCGTCCGTGACCGCCATGCAGCTTCAGTCCGCAGGGAACGCTGAAGTCGTGGTTCTGCTTACCACCAAACAGTTCGGCACTGCACTGTCTGGTCCAACCATCGCCTGTCGGGTCACCTACAGGCGCACCAGTAAAGATGTATATGCCGCCGGTATTCTCGTCAGCTTCCTTATTAAACAGATTTCCTGCGTCGGTTACTACGCTGAGGATGGGCAGCGATTTCAATCCCTCTACTATCTTTTGACGCAATGTCGGGTCAGTAGTCATCTCCTGATCCATGCCATAGTCAGCGGGTGCTATACCGTCTATCTGCGAGAACGTACCCCATGTATCAGGATAGTTCGCCGGAGTGTCAGACTGGCTGAGCACCGAGGATATAAAGATATACGAAGCTGTAGTGATAGTGGAAGTTACTATTCCTTCCTTCACTTCCACGGCTCGTAACAGTGTAGTCTTATCAATGGTAAGCGGGGTGGTATATAGAGAGCTTTCTGATGTTGGTGTACTCCCGTCGATGGTATAGCGTACCTCGGCTGTTTTGTCTTTTGGAGTTATCTCCACTGTAATAGCCTCATCGTCATAAAGACCATGGGGCTTACTAATCTTTGGCTGTGCAAGCAATGTAGCTACTTGCAGCAGCAACGACAAAGCAAATATTGCTTTCTTAATCATTTTCAGGTCTATTGATATTATTCTTAGAAAAAAGAAAGGAGATAGAAGAAAGGACGTTGCCTTCTTCTACCTCCTTTTCTATAAACTATACGCTTTATTCTTCAAACTTAATACTATTACTGAGCGAGGAACTCATTAACTACTGCATTGGCATCAGCCATTGTAACCTTACCGTCGCCGTTCATATCTGCAGTGTCAACAGGGAAGTTTGCATCCTTGTCAGTAGAGAGATAGTAGTTAACGATAGCGTTAGCATCAGCCATAGTCACTGATTCATCATTGTTGACATCGCCCATGATGCCCAGCTTAGAGTAGTCGAAGCCTGGAGCGGCAGCAACAAGTTGCAGGCTGATGTCATTGAATGCAAACCAAGCAGGAGCGCCTTCATTTCTTACGCCGAGAGTAATCTTTCCGTCGGTAACGGTGATTTCCTCACTGATGATGCGGTTATTGTCAGTAGCACCCCAAGAAACACCATTGCTCTGAACCTGTGTCTTGTTGTCATACTGTCCTTCCTCAGTAGCTGTAGTATTGACGAACACATACTCTTTCGGGAAGAGCAATGCGCGTGCAGACTCAAGTTTCTCCT
This sequence comes from uncultured Prevotellaceae bacterium, assembly GCA_946534585.1. Taxonomy (GTDB): domain Bacteria; phylum Bacteroidota; class Bacteroidia; order Bacteroidales; family Bacteroidaceae; genus Prevotella. Next base: position 21,510 of record CAMNCV010000176.1, on the reverse strand, counting down.
CATCGGTCTCGCCTTCAACACCTTCTACCTTAACCATGTCGGCATTGCCCTTACGCTCTCCGAGGTAAGCAATCACCTTATATACACCTGCTGGCAGGTCAGTAATCTGCTGTGTAACGACGACCTCTGAAGAAATAGTCAGAGCCTCATCGGCAGGAATCTTGTCAGTAGCCACGTGACCACCGCCACCGTTGGTACCCCAGTTGCCTGCTACGCTTGCGCCTTCGATGTGCCAACCTGGTGCCATAGCATCAGAGAAGTCATTAGCATTAGCCTTTGTGACATAGAGGTTAGGATTCTTCACATATACACTCATATCAATAGGCTCTTCGACGGTAGGATTCTCATTGAGCTTAGCATAGAGTGACTTCTTGATGGCAGCCTTCAGTTTCTTAGCCACGACGTCGTTGTCGCCAAGTTCCTCGTTGGCAGCAGCAACGGCAGCATTCTCATCAGTCAGACCGAGCACCTCGGCAGTAGCCACGCCACGACGCAGACGCTCATGGAGAGCAGCATAACCAACAGTACCGTTCTGTGAAGCGCCATCGGTGAACATAGCCACCTGAGCATTTGCCGCTGTCATCTCTTCGATACCAGCCTTCAGTTCGCTGTCGTCAGTAACGTTGTTAGCCTTAGCCACACGCTGTGTAACATCTACTCCGTCAACATTTATGGTTTCTTCCACTACGGTAGCATACTTGTTGAAGGCATCAACGAGATTAGTGTAAGCAGGCAGAGTGTTGTACTTGCTCTCAGCATACTTGTCCATGTTAGTGAGCAGGTCAGCCGGCAGTTTGTCGAAGTCCTCGCAGAGCTTGCGGTGAGCGTCCATAGCTTTAGCAGCATCTGTCAGTTCCTTAACGGCTCCGTCGAATGAAGAAGGAGCGGTAGGAGGAGTGTTGGTGTACTTTGTGATTACATTGTCAAGAGCCGTGTAAGTATCACCAGCGTAGCGCTCACCCTCGGCATTCTGCTTAGCAGTGTTGGCCACATTCATGGCTTCACTGAGAGACTGTAAGAGTTCGATACCCATTACGTCAGGAATAGTCTGCACCTTGATGTTTGCAACTGCAAGTCCATCACCATATCCAGCAGGATTACCATTTGCATCGGTTGGGAAGAACTTCAGTATGTAGTTACCAGCCTCGGTAACGGTGAACTCAAGGTCACCCTTGTTGCACTGGCCCTCTATGTTGCGGTCAGTGTTAACTGGAGTCAGCTGTTCTGCTATAATCTCACCACCGCTTACGATATTGCCTTCTTCATCCTTAACTTCCTCAGATACAACCTGTACTTTCAGACCACGTGTGCCAGAACCATCCCAGCGAGCAGCCTCATATTTCAGATGATATGTATTTGGCTCAAGTGTCAGTTTTTTGTCGTTCGCTCCATAGTTTGCGTAACCACCGCTGGCAACATTACGTGAGCAGAGGTAGAGTACAACTGGTGCGAAGCTGCCGCTTACTTCAATAAGACGGCAACCGCCCCAAAGTCCTGTTGCTCCTGTGCGTACATCGCCATCGCTTAATACATTCCATGAAGCAGGAACAGTACCATTGCCTGACTCTGTGAAATTGTCTTCCATATAGGTCTTTATGCCCTCGCCTATGTCTGTAATGCCGAAGCTGTATTTCAGCGTAGCTGTGCCAGTCTCATCAAACCAGTTTTGCTCTGGCATGATGCCAGAAATATTGATAGTGTGTATGCCAGTGGTAACGTCGCCGGCAGGACGCGTAAGCGTAACCTCCTTAGCGATACCGGTACTTGGTGTCACGGTCATATCGTCGTCATCAAACTTTGCTTTCAGTTCTGTGAGGTCAACATTGCCAGTGAATGTCACCTTGAACTCGGTAGTGCTGACAGGCAAATTGATAGAACCCAGTTCCGGAACGGCAGATTCTACCTCTGGTATCTTTGCCACGTTAGGGTAATATTCTCCCAGATTCTCCTCGTGTGTAGCCACCATATCGGTGATTTCCGGCAGAGTTTCGCCCTCAAAGCGTCCGTCAGCAAACACGAGCTGCAGTGTCTCATCAGCAGGGTTGTTGAACGAGAGTTTAACATCAGCCGTCTCATACTCGCTGTCATCAACGACGTCTTCGCTCATAAACATGAAGATACGTGCATTGCCATCCACTATCATGCCTTCTACAGAGGTCAGTGGCACGGCTGTGCCGTTGAGCTTAACAGTACCACTCTCCACTGGGAACATCACGCGCTCCTTGCCATCGAGCAACTTATACATATTAGTCTGCGAACCGAGGTTGAGCGATGTAACGTTGGCTTCAAACGTAGCCTTCATGCCATCGAGCGGACTATATGTCTTGCCTGATGCAGGCACTGTGCCTTCGAGCATCACTCTCTTGAACTTCAGAGCCTTTGCGCCCCAGTTGATTTTCAAGCAGTTGATATGGAAATACTCCACGCCGAGTTCCTCTACGTCGAGTACTGCCACGCCATCATCACCGATAGTCACCTGCTTTTCCGGACAAGCATGTCCGTGAGGGTCGCTATCGCCCTCCCCTGGAGCCTGGCGGTTGTAGAGCACACGGATAGTGATGCCCTTCTGACCATAGAAATACATTTTCTTTGTACCGGTCAGATCGGCATACCATGTGTAAATCACGTTGCCGTTACCATAGACGACGTTACCGCCATCTACATTCTTGAAGTAACCCACTTCACAGCCGAATGTGCTACCATCGGAGAATGTCCTGTTGTCTTCGTCAGACAAATCAAGCTCCGTTGCATCCGCACCTGCTCCGTCCCATGCCTTGAACATAGTCTCGTCGAGTTCAACGAGGTCGCTCTGGGCACTGGCTGTCATGCATCCCACCATAGCGAGCAGTAGCATGACGAGTTTTGTGTAACTCTTTTTCATGTGCATTAAGTTTTTAGTTGTTTAAGTAAAATTGTTTTTTTGATTTGTTATATATATCGGTCGTAGTACGATAGAATGTCTGTAGATAAGATTCCTGAGTGCCTCTTCGCACGAAGGAATAGTGACGGTCTGTCGATAGACTGGCGCACGTCTTTGATTCCTGAGTGCAAAGTTACGATTAAGTTGCGTATATCCTGTTACATTTTTGTTTCACGCCCTTGCGTTTTTGTAATCACAAAACAAAAATTTTCCGTCTCTCTTATATAATAAGGTGTAACTCAAATGCGGACAAAAAACACCTGTTTGTAAATTCACATTGTCAGTAAATCAATTTTCTGGCTTACAAAATGCGTTTTTATACACACCACTCATCGTGAAGCGTTTTAGAGAGCACAATGGCATAGAAAACTGATTTCTGTGCATAGTAGCGCTTGATTTCCATCCATCAAACCACTATTATTCAATAATCGCTATGCTTTTACGATGTAATCTGTATGCTATCACGGTGCAATCAGCATGCTTTTATATTGTAATCAGCTACTGATTACGCTGCAATCAGTATGCTTTTACTTTGGCAAAAATCATATTAAAATCGGAACTTGTTCACTCACAATACATTAAGAAAAACAGAATGCTTGCGCTGTAGGTCATTAAAAAGAAAAAATTTTCAAATATGCGAGTATTTCGTGGGTATGCGAAATCATTTTGTTAGAATAATGACCGTTTTGCTTACACAATGACACGTCAATGCTCTCTGTGTACTTCATTTTACGTATCAACAAACCATGGGTCACATAGTGCAGAAATTCGTCAATCAAAAAGCGCAAATGTTAAGAGCTTAATAATCAGAATGTTCAAAAAAATATGAAACAAAACTCAACTCACTGTGAAACAAAAACGACATTGTCATTCTACAAAATGGAAAGTCGGTGATATAATAAAGAACTTATATATTTTATATAATTATTAACTTTGCACTCAGGAAACAAAGACGTGAACCAGTTTATCAACTGACAGTCACTTTTCCTTCGTGCGAAGAAGCACCCAGGAAACAAAGACGTGAACCAGTTTATCAACTGACCGTCACTTTTCCTTCGTGCGAAGAAGCACCCATAACTATCCTGTAATTTCAAAAATCAATCTTTAAATACACTTAGACAATTTATGATTACCAGAAAGCTATTTCGAAAGGAGTGCAGTCTGCCTTGGAAAAAACGCACATCGCATTGGGCACGACTGACGGCTATCGCACTGGTGGGAGGCGCATGCCTTACGGCCTGCGAGGACTATGACCTCGACGAGAATACTCCCGAGGGCTGGGGCAACAGTATCTACAGTTGGCTCCGCGACCGCGGCAATTTCACCAACACAGTGCGCATGATTGAAGAGCTGAACTACAGTGAGGTACTGGGAAAGACTGGTTCCAAGACGCTCTTCGTAGCCGATGACGAAGCCTACGCTCGATTCTACCAGAACAACAAGTGGGGCGTAAGCAACTACGAGGCTCTATCTGAGTCGCAGAAGAAACTGCTGCTCTTTGGCAGTATGATGGACAATTCCATGCAACTTGGGGCTCTTTCAAGCGTAGAGGGCACTCCGCCACGCGAGGGTGAGGCTATGCGACGCTTCGCTTCCAATACTGCCTACGACTCCGTAGCCGTACTAAAGCCTGAACGCATGCCCGACAATCCCTACTGGCAGTACTACCGCAAGAACGGAAAACCTATCGTGTGTATGACCGACAACTCCGTGGTGCCACTGGTACAGTTTGTGGAGAAACAACTCGTCAACAAGCGCATCACCAACAGCGACTATGATTTCATATACAACCACACCACGCAGCGCCAGCCAGGCGATGCCAGTGTCAACGGCGTGCAGGTGGCAGAACCCAACATCAAGTGTTCAAACGGCTTCATTCACCGTATGGAGGAGGTCATCACCCCACTGCCCAACATGGCTGAGGTGATAGCCTCAAAACCCAACGTAAGCATCTTCAACCGACTGTTGGAGCGCTTCTGCGCACCCTATCCGCTTGATGAGAGCGCAGCTACACAGTACAACTATCTGTATGGCACACAGGTAGATACTATCTTTCAGAAACGTTTCTTCTCGGAAAAGTCGCAGGGCGGACGGAAACTTATCATAACGCCTGACGAGAAACCCGTAGCAGGCACGCTGAAATATGACCCAGAATGGAATGCCTACTATGCCGGTCTTGACGACCAGAGCGGCAACATCGTGATGCAGCGCGACATGGGCGTGATGATGGTGCCAAGCGATGAGGCCATGACCACTTACTGGAACGAAGGCGCCGGACGCGTGCTCAAGGATTACTACGGCTCATGGGACAACGTGCCTGATGACGTAGTATCAAAACTCATCAACAACAATATGTTCAACTCGTTCATCGCCTCCGTACCATCTAAGTTCAAGAGCATCCTCAACGATGCCAACGACCCTATGGGTGTGGAGGAGTCGGCAATCGACAGCGTATGGCTCGGATGTAATGGTGCGATATACCTGACCAACAAGGTGTATTCTCCTACGTCATACGTCAGCGTATCATTCCCCGCTCTCATCAACGAGTCTATGCGCATTCTCTACTGGGGCATAGAGCAGTTGCAGTACAACGTTTACCTCAACTCGCTCAATTCATACTACAGTCTGTTCATACCAACCAACAATTCTCTGCTTGAATATGTAGATCCTTGCTCCTACGGCAAGAGTAAGACGCAGGTGCTACGATTCCACTACGATGCCACGCAGATTAACAAGGAAGACCGTGTGTGGGCAAGTATGTGGAACTATGACCCTGCCACACGCACCTTGACCGACAGTCTCGGCGAGATACACAACCCGCAGATGATACAAAACCGCTTGAAGGACATACTCGACACCCACATCGTCATTGGCGACGTGGAGGACGGACACACCTTCTACCGCACAAAGGGAGGCACGGAAATCCGCATCAGGAATGCCAAGGCCGGCGCAAAGGGTATGACCGTAGAGGGCAGCTATCAGGTGAACGAAGGCGTACCGGCTACCGTCAGCGAGGTATATGACCAGACTCCAAAGACTACTGGCGGTAACGGCAAGAGCTATATACTCAACAATCAACCTATACTCGGTACGCGACAGACCGTACACGACGTGCTGAAAGCTCATGAGGAGTTCTCTGAATTCTATGAATTGATGATGGGAAGCGGCCTCTTTGAGCGCAAGCACCTCAACAGAAATGCTACAGGTGGCGACAATATCTCTGTATTCAATACGTACCATTACACCATATATGTGCCTACTAACGAGAGTATTAAGAAACTCATCAACGACGGCAGCCTGCCGACTTGGCAACAGGTGGCTGAAAAGAACGCCATGGGCGACGACCTCGGAGCAAGCAAGGATTCCATCGCTATCTGCGATTTCCTCAAGTATCACATTCAGGACAATGCTCTGTTCATCGGTGCAAAACCCGTGACTGCTGACTTCGAAACCGCTACCGTGGACCCATCTACTGAGCGTTTCTATCGCATCAATGCTGTGCTCAGCGATACAGGCATAACACTTACCGACCAAGCTGCAAAAAATAACAGGTCACTTCCGAAGGCTAACGTAGTGACCTCTAACAAGAAACTATACAATATCATGGCGCGAGAATATCAGTATAATGCGCCCGATGCATCTGAAGCAACGATGATAGAGACATCATCATCGGCTGTAATACATCTGATTGACCGTCCGTTGAGATTTAAATAAAGGAATATCATTATTCATAATGCATTATACTTAATGCATAATTCATAATTCAAGCGTATGATTACATTATATAAAACGAAAACGAAGACGAAAACAAAGACTGCAGAGACCTTACGCAAGGTGTTCTTCACTCTTCACTTTTCACTCTTCACCCTATCAGCACCGTTAGGACTTCAAGCGCAAAATGCCGGAGACATCATCAGCGGTAGCGTCACCGACGTATTCGGACCAGTGATGATGGCCAACGTGGCAGAGATTGACGGTTCTAAACGTATCGTGTCTTCTACGGTGACTGACATGAATGGTAACTTTTCATTCAAACTGAAGAATCCTAAGAACAAGCTGCGTATCACATACGTAGGTTGCAAAACCGTGATACTACCTTTTGACAAGACAAAATATGAGGTTGTACTTGAGGATGCCACACAGATTGACGAAGTGGTGATAACAAAGCAGCGTCGCGCTGGCGGAGCTGGACTTAACATTCCTATTGACGAGATTTCCGGTTCTACGCAGTCTATCAACATGTCGGAGTTTGAAGGCATCAGCATGACAACGGTTGATGAAGCCCTGCAGGGACGTATCGCAGGTCTTGACATCGTGGCTGGCGGTAACCTGGGTAGCGGCACGTCAATGCGACTGCGCGGCGTATCGTCAATAAATGGTTCGAGCGAACCTCTCATCGTGGTCGATGGCAACGTATGGGAGACCAACACCAATGATTTCGACTTCTCAAACGCCAACGACGAGAAGTTCGCAGAACTGCTCAACGTTAACCCAGAGGACATTGAGAGCATAGATGTAAAGAAGGATGCCGCAGCCACTGCAATATGGGGTTCGCAGGGTTCCAATGGTGTGATTGAGATAAGAACAAAGCGCGGACTCAGGGGAAAGCCACGCGTGAGCTATTCTTTCCGTCTTACCGGCACCTATCAGCCTACAGGCTATCAGATGCTCAATGGTGATGAATATACCATGTTGCTGAAGGAGGAGTATTTCAACCCTTCCATGAGCGATGTAGCAAGTAATATTCCTGAGCTGAACTATACACCTACATTCGCAGAGTATGAGATGTATAACAAAAACACCTATTGGCTCGATGCCGTGAAGAAGACGGGATGGAGACAGAACCACAATCTGTCAATCAGCGGTGGCGGTGAGAAGGCTCACTTCCGCATCAGCGCAGGCTATGACCATGAGACGGGTTCTATCATTGAACAACAGCTCGACCGACTGACCTCACGCGTCAATCTTGATTACTTCGTAAGCGACCGCATCAAGATTGAGACTAATATCGCCCTGACTTACACTAAGAATAAAAAGAATAACGGTGACCTGCTCGCACTGGCCTACACTCGTATGCCTAACCTCGCACTGTATGATGCTGATTCGGGCGACTACTATTCCATGCTTCCAACGGTGACAAGCCAGTTGCAAGACCAACTGAAGAACCGTAATCCTGTGGCTCTGGCTCATCTGGCAAAGAATAATGAGACGAGCTACAACATTACTCCTGAGTTCAAGTTGAAGTATGACTTACTGGGCGTTGACGAGAACAAGACACGACTGAACTACGAGGGTAAGGTGGTATTCAATATCTTCAACAAGTATGAAGACCAGTTTATGCCACTGGCTCTGAGCACAGTAGGATGGAACGACACAAAAGATAAGCAGAGCAACCGCTCTACTTCCATATCTAATAAGAGCCTGGGAGTAACAACTACTCATACGCTGACATTCACTCCTGTGTTCCGCAACAAGGACCATTCGCTCTCAATGTTACTGCGCGGACAAATGACCAGCGGAAACTCTACATCACAGAACACCGTAGTATGGGGACTACCATCAGGCACCATCGAAAGCACCTCGGCTGACGGTATTATCGCCGACATGTCAACAGGCAGCGGACAATGGCGCTCGGTATATATCACCTACTCTGCACACTACGCATACAAAGGACGCTATATGGCTGACTTCAGCGTACGCCGTGACGGTTCTACCAAGTTCGGAGACTCACAGCGTTGGGGTACATTCCCTGCCTTCTCACTGCGCTGGAACATACACAAGGAACCATGGTTTGCCAAGTCACTGCCATGGGTATCAATGCTCTCACTGCGTCCAGGCTGGGGTATCGTCGGTAAGCAACCAGATGCTGAGGCTCTGTACTTCAGTAAATACCGTAATGGTTCGGGATACCTCGACAATGTCAGCGTATATCCTTCCAACGTACAGTTGAAGAGTCTGAAATGGGAAGAAAAGAAAACCTACAACCTCGGTATCGATTTCGGTTTCTGGAACAACCGCATCAGCGGTAACCTTGAGCTTTACTGGCAGTACACCAGCGACCTGCTGATGAAAGACCTAAGCATACCTACTTCTTCTGGCTACCCTACCCTGTCATATCAAAACGTAGGCGACATGAGAAACATAGGTTGGGAATTCAATATCAATGGCAACAAGGTAATAAAGAAAGGCAAATTCTCTGCTGACTTCAACATCACCTTTGCCAACAACAAGAATGAAATCACAGCAATGGACGAAACCTGTCTGGCATCACTCAACAAGGACTTTAACCGTCAGAACGGTTCTTACCTGACACGTGTGGAACTAAACTCTGCCCTTGGAAGCATCTATGGATTCCGCTATAAGGGAGTTTATCAATACAGCGAGTACTCACCAGAGGAGATTAAAGGCGTAAGCGGTCCTAACGCTCCGGTAGTGCGCGATGCTGCAGGCAACGTAGTACTCGACGAGAACAACATGACAAAGCCGGTAATGTTCTGCGCAGGCTCTGTGAACTATGAGTTCCGCGGTGGCGATGCAATCTATGAAGATATTAACCACGATGGACAAATCAACGAACTTGACATAGTATATATAGGTTCCTCACTGCCTAAGATTACTGGTGGTTTCGGTTTCAAACTCAACTTTGGCAGATTTACCTGGAACAACCAGTTCAATTTCCGCTATGGAAACAAGATAATCAACCAGGCACGTATGGACGTAGAGAAGATGTATGACAACAACAACCAGAGCCGTGCCGTAAATTGGCGCTGGCGCGTTGAAGGCGACATAACTTCAATACCTCGCGCACTACGTCAGATGGGCTATAACTACTTAGGCAGCGACCGTTTCGTAGAGGATGGTTCGTTCATACGTCTGAACTATACGCAGGTCAGCTATTCATTCCCTCAAAAGACTATAAAGAAATGGGGATTATCGCAACTGTCGCTCTATGTATCAGCAAACAATCTGTTCTGTCTGACAAAATATTCAGGAGCCGACCCTGAGGTAGGATATGGTCAGTTAGGCATTGTAACCGACGGAGCCAAGACACCTCGTGCACGCTCATTCACTGGCGGTGTAACAGTACAGTTTTAATCATTCACAATTCATAATGCATAATTCATAATTAAAGAGTATGATTACATTATATAATACGAAAACGAAGACGAAGATGAAAACAAAGGCGGAAACCGCGCAATCATTCCGCAAGGGATTTTTCACTCTTCACTCTTCACTCTTCACTTCATTGCTGCTCGCAGCAATGACTGTGACTTCCTGCTCCGACTTCCTCGACATACTGCCGATGAACGATGTGGTGCTTCAGAACTACTGGACACAGAAGGCTGACGTGACAAGCGTCATGAACAGTTGCTACGAGGCACTGGAAAACAACGACTGCCTTACGCGTCTGGCAGTATGGGGCGAACTACGCAGCGACAACGTACGCGCCGGCGCCAACGTACCCAATGCCATCAACGAGATACTGAAGGAGAACCTTTTGCCTTCAAACGAGTATTGCAACTGGGCCAAAGTGTATGAGTGTATCAACCGCTGCAACACGGTTTGCCACTATGCTCCGCAGGTGCAGGCCATAGACCCTAACTATACTTACGGTGAGATGCAGGCCAACGTGGCTGAGGCTACGACACTGCGTGCGCTGGCTTACTTCTACCTGATGCGTACATTCCGCGACGTACCTTATACCACGCAACCGAGTATTAACGACCAGCAGAACTTCGTTATAGCGGCTACTCCGTTTGATGAACTTGCCGACACGCTGATTGAGGATTTGGAAAGCGTAAAGGATAACGCCGTACGCCGTTACTACGTAGATGACAGTCCGAGCGCATACCAGAATTCTTCAAAGATTACACGCTGGGCTGTATATACTCTGCTGGCAGACTTGTATCTGTGGCGTGGCAACTGGGACAAGTGCATCGAGTACTGCGACGTGGTCTTAAACTTTAAGAAACAACAGTATGATGAGATGCTCGAGCGTAATGGCAACATAACCAACATTGCGCTTATCGACGGCATACCGATGATATTAGAGAAACCTACCGGTACGACGACTTGCGGTAATGCCTACAATGAGATATTCGGCACTGGCAACTCTTTTGAGAGTATCTTTGAACTTTACTTCAACAGTCACCAAAGTCAACAGAACACATGGGTGGGCGACTATTATGGTAACAGCAACACGACATTTGGACGCCTGTCGTGTCCTGACTTCCTTGCAAAAGACGTAGCTTCTGGCAGCAATACAGTGTTTAAGCGCACCGACGGCCGTATATACGAGAGCACACAGTCAAGCAATTCGTCTTACGCCATAGCGAAATACGTACGCAGCAGGGTTAACTACAGCACTCAGAACGTAACTTCAGAAACTGACCTGAGGATGTCATCCAGCCGCCGCAGTTCACGTGATGCCAATTGGATATTCTACCGCATGAGCGACGTGATACTGATGAAGGCCGAGGCACTCATAGAGCGCAATCAGGAGGGAGACCTCGATGCTGCCTTCGCACTGATTGACATCATCAACAAACGCGCCAACGATGCTGTTGACGGGCAACGCAAGAGCACTCTGAAGAGGGCCGACTACGATACCAAAGGCTCGATGGAGCAACTGGTGCTTGAAGAGAGACAAAGGGAATTCCTCTTTGAAGGCAAACGCTGGTTTGACCTCGTGCGCTTTGCACGTCGCGACGGAAACAATGCCCGTCTGGTGGAACTTGCATCAAGGAAATATATCGACAACGTGAATGCCATAAAGATTAAGCTGGCTGATCCCAACATCATATACTTCCCTTATGCAAGGAACGAGTTGAAGGTTAATCCGAAACTAAAACAGAACCCAGCCTTTACCAACGATGAGAACTCTGAGTTGACCACGAAATAACAATTCATAATGCATAATTCATAATGCATAATTCATAATTAAGAATTCATAATTAAGAATTAAAGAGTATGATTACATTATATAATACGAAGGCGAAAACGAAGACAGCAGAGACCTTCCGCAAGGTATTCTTCTCTCTTCAATCTTCTCTCTTCACTTCATTGCTGCTCGCTGCAATGACGTTAACCTCCTGCGTTGACAACGAGGAGGGCATGGTGAACTATTATTCCTCAACGAAACTGACAGCAGCTGAGTTTTTAGAAGAAAGACCAGAGAAGTTCAGTGACTTCATCTCAGTACTGAAGCGCACTCCATATTACTCTATGCTGACGACCTACGGCACGTACAGTTCGGCAGGATTGCTGAAATACACTGTATTTGCTCCTGACAACAACGGTATGCAGCGATATATGCAAAAGAATGGCTACAGTTCAGTGGATGAGATACCTGCCGCCACCTGCGACACGCTGGCACGCACACACATCATCAAGAAGGGTGCTTTCTTTACCACTGATATCGGTGAGGGAGCCATGCCTGAGCTTAACATGAATGATGGCTACGTGGTGCTTTCAAGCGACAGCGATGTGACCAACCACAACAAACTGGTGTATTACATAAACAAAAACGCCCGTATGACGGAGCAGGACGACTCTGTGACAAACGGAGTAGTCCACGTGCTTGACAATGTGATATCGTCAAGTTCGATGCTCCTTGCCGACAAGATAGCAGAAGACCCACATCTTACCCTGTTTACGGAAGCACTCAAAATGACAGGCATGGCCGACTCGCTCGTGCGCTATATCGACGAGACTTACTCTTGCAGTGACGACTCTGTACACACGGGCTACATGGTAAGATGTACGAGCGGTAGCGCCAAGTTCACCCGTTCTTTCTGGGTAGGCAAGCGTTACTTCAAATATACTGCCTTCGTAGAGCCTGACTCCATCTACCGTCAGCATGGCATCAATACCATCGAAGACCTCGTCCAGTATGCCAAGAAGATATACGACCAGACATATCCTGACGATGCAGGGCTATATGATGACAATCCACGCGACCGTCGCAACCCGCTGAACCGCTTCGTGAGCTATCACTTGTTGAACCGTGTGGGTCAGTACAACACATGGGTATGCAGCGGCGAGACGCGCTCTGCCTGCTGGCTTACGTCAGTGAGTGATCCTGAGGAGTTCTACGAGTCGATGTGTCCAGGCACGATGATGCGATTTGCTGGACCATCCGCCGGACTGTTCATCAACCGCAAGGGCGTGGGCGACAACTACACTGTGCGCGGCGTGAAGGTGCTGTCTCCATCAGAATCAGGCAACACCGACCAGAATGCCCTCAACGGAGTATATCACTATATTGATGATATACTGGCCTATACGCCTGAGGTTCGTGACGTGGTACTCAACTGCCGCATACGCCTTGATGCCACGGTGCTGAGTCCCGACTTCGTAAACTGCAACGGTAAAGGCCGCTACGGCGAGGACATCCTGACTGGTTTCAAGAACGGATACATCACTGACTGGAAGGTGAGCGACGAGACATATGTCGGCGTACACTCCGACGTGAACTACTGGAACTCATACTGCGCCAACGCTGTTTGTATCAGCGGTATCTTCGACGTATCATTCAAACTGCCGCCTGTGCCATCTGGCACCTACGAGATACGCCTCGGCTACACTTGTGGTGAAGAACGCGGCGTGGTTCAGGTGTATCTGAACAATGAGCCTTGCGGCATACCTGTTGACCTGCGTGTGTACGGACCAGACCCAAGCATCGGATGGGTTGAGGACACCGACGATGAAGAAACGAACATAGCCAACGACAAAGCCATGCACAACCGCGGCTACATGAAGGCCATGGACAGCTATCGCTCTGGCGGTGCGGAGAACCCTCTGCGCGCCAACAACTGGAACCTCAGACGCATCTTGACAACGCAGTATCTTGACGAGGGCAAGACCTATCATCTGCGCTTCCGCCAGGTGCTCGACGATGCAGACCGCTATTGGTCGTTTGACTACATCGAGTTGTGTCCGAAGAGCATCTATGGCAGTCCTGAGGGTGAGGACACACACTGATTTATAATGTATAACTCAAAAATACATAACTAAGCATCCGAAAATCAATCACTTACAGATAGCATCGTAATAGCTATGCGATTACACTGCAATCAGATAGCGATTACTGCCTAATCGCATAGCTTTTACACGCTAATCAGATAGCGATTGATAATGCATAATTCATAATGCATAATTCATAATGCATAATTCATAATGCATAATTCATAATTCAAGCGTATGATTACATTATATAATACGAAGACGAAAACGAAGACGAAGATGAAGGCGAAAACTGCACAATCATTCCGCAAGGGATTTTTCACTCTTCACTCTTCACTCTTCACTTCATTGCTGCTCGCAGCGATGACAGTGACTTCCTGCTCCGACTGGAACGACCACTACGAAGGAAGCAACAGCGACGCCTCCAGCAACATGACGCTGTGGGAACAGATGCAAAGCACTCCCGAACTGAGCGATTTCTGCCAGGTGCTGGAGAATACGAAGATGATACGCATGCATCGCAAGACCAACGTGAGCTATGCCGACATGCTCAACAACGGACAGACGTACACCGTCGTAGCACCCGTCAACGGCACTTTCAACCGCGATTCGCTCATAGAACTGACTGGCACGCTGTCAGGTGACTCGCTGGTGGCAAAGTTCTTCGTGCTGAACCACATCTCGCGCTCGAATACGAGCCTCAACAGTGCTACGTCAGAGATGTTCATGCTCAACAACAAATATAAGGACCTGTCAGCAACTGACAACACCATCGACGGTGTATCAGTAAACCAAGGCAATATCCACACACACAATGGCGTGCTGCATATCACGCAGTCACCCCTGCCATACGAGCACAATATCTTTGAGGCATTGTGTGATAAGCAAGAACTGAGCAGCGTGGGCGATGTCCTGAAGCAATTCAACGAGGACTACTTCTATGCCGACGCCTCAGCCTCAAGCGGAATCGTTGAGGGCGTACCAGTATATGTTGACTCCGTCATCATTGAGCGCAACCGACTGCTTGAGAACCTGGCCTATATCGATGAGGAGGATTCAACCTTCTGGATGGTGGCGCCAGTGTCAGAGGAGTGGAACCGTATATGGAGCGAAGCCTACGACTACTTCAAGTATGACAACAAGGTACTCAAGCGCGATTCTCTTCAGCGTATGCGGGCAGCGCGCGCACTGTTGCAGGATGCTATATTCAATATGAATGAGACACAGACTCCTAACGAGGTGCTTCACTCCGTGCCTTACGAAAATTGGCGCAAGAGCTATCTTACGGGACGACCCAAGTTCCATGAGTTTTTCACTCCCTTTGCCGAGGGTGGCATACTTGCCGACGCAAGACCTGAGCCTTGTACCAACGGTATGCTCTACATAGTGGATAAGTGGCCATTCACACCTGAGCAGACATATTTTACCGAACTATGGACAGAGGCAGAACAAACTGCGCTTATCACCTCATATAACAACTGTTCATACAATTCGAATAAAAACGAGGGTGCTGGTATATCGCAGGATGGCTACCTGCATATAATACCGAAGAACAACACCGCCAACTGGGATATGTCATTCCGCGTTGACAACACACTCTCTGGCACATACGATGTATGCGCCATCGTACTGCCGCGCTCTGCTGTATTACTCGACAACGGCAAGCCATGTAAGTTCAAGGCTACAATCAGCTATGTTGACGAAAACGGCAACACGCAGACATTCAACTGTAACAACAAGCAGTTTAAGAGCGACCCCGAAAAGATTGACACTGTGGTCGTAGCCGAGAATTTCAAATTCCCTACTTGTAACTATGGTCAGAACGACATCAAGGTGACAGTGGCTCTGAAATGCTCTATCCTGCCAGCCGAAACACGCAATTACTCACGTGAGATGTATCTTGACTGCATATATCTCAGACCACGAATCAATAATACTGACGAACAATGAAGAAACATCTAATATCTATCATGCTGCTGCTGGCACAAATGTCGTTTGCGGCAACGGAAGAAAATACTACGACGGTAACGGGACAGGTGACCGATGCTGCCACGGGCAAGCCCCTGGCTGGCGTCATCGTGTCAGCAGCTACCGACAACAAGCATACTGCCATAACCGATGAGCAGGGCAATTACTCGCTCACCATGCCCGACTATGCTACGTCGGTGCAGATGAAAGTTGAGGGATATGGCCTTATGCAAGTGACGGCACATAATGGAAAGGCCGATGCTAAGCTCTACAGCGATATGTTCAGACGCACATATAAAACCAGCCTTAAGTCTGGCATCAGCAGTGAAGCCACTGACTTCAGCAACACGGCAGAAATAAGCATTGACCCCTTGCTTACCCGCCAGTTAGGTGCTGATATGAGGCAGGTGAGCCATGGAGGCGTACAGGGTATGGGAACGATGAGCCTGATCAACGGCATAAACTCGCTCAATGCCGATGCGCAGCCTCTCATCGTTGTTGATGATGTCATCATGGATATGCAGCGCAACAGAGAGACACTGCACGATGGTTTCTTCAACAATATGCTTGCAAACCTCAACGTCAACGATATTGAGAGCGTAGAGGTACTGAGAAACGGCACTGCCATCTATGGAGCAAAGGGTGCTAACGGCGTAGTGCTGATAAAGACCAAGCGCAACAAGTCAATGGCTACAAAGATTGACGTGACGATGAACGGGCGATTTGAACGGATGCCCCGACTGCCACAGATGATGGGAGCAGAGGACTACCGTCTCTATGCCAGCGGATTGCTCGATGGACACATTAACCCTTCAAGCATGGGCACTATGATGTTCCTTGTATCTGATCCGAACTACTTCTACTATAACACATTCCACAATCAAACAGATTGGAAAGACGAAGTATATCGCAACGCTTTCTCTCACAACTACGGTATCAACGTGCAGGGTGGTGACGACGCTGCATCTTACAACCTCTCCGTAGGCTATGGCATGGGCAACAGCACATTGAAGGGCAATGACTTCACACGCTTCAATATGCGACTGAATACTGACATCAACGTTGTCAACAATTTCCGTGTGCGTTTCGATGCCAGCTACAGCGATGTTGACCGTGCATTGTATGATGACGGAGCACCAAAGGAAGTCCTGTCAGGGGTAGTTACTTCACCTGGTTTTCTCGGACTGACAAAGGCTCCTTTCCTTTCACCATGGGCATACGACATGCAGGGAAACCTGAGTGGTTACCTTTCTGAGGCTGACAACTACCTGGAGGGATTGTTCCAAGACAGAGGACGACTCGCCAATCCTGCAAGCATACTTAAATATGGTGAAGGAAAGAACCGAAACACATTCGGTAATCGTCTTATAATGTTCTCTATAACTCCGAAATTGGTAATCAACAAGCATCTGTCGGTAGAAGAACACTTCACTCTGACACTTGTCAACACTAACGAGATTCTCTATCTTCCACTGCAGGGCATACCTAACTTCTACATTGACGGAATTGACGAATCAACCACACTTCAGAACTATTCTGTCAGCCAGGCTGCACGCCAGACAGGAATACAGAGCGACACACGACTGAACTGGCATAAGACCAAAGGCGCAAACGCTTTCAGTATCAAAGGCGGACTACGCTTCCTGAGCAACGACTACAAGCAAACATGGCAAAAGGGCTACAACTCAGGAAACGACAAGACTCCTAACCAGTCAGCATCATTACTCTACAAGAAAACAGGCGGTGCAGACGACAGAGCGCGTGAATTTGTATGGTATGCCATCGGCGACTATACGTTTACAGACCGATACTGCCTCAGCGCCGGCATATCAGCACAGTCATCATCACGCTTCGGCAAAGATGCCGACGGACTGCATATGTTTGGTGTCACATGGGGACTGTTCCCAAGTCTCGGTGCAGCATGGGTCATAAGCAACGAGAAGTGGTTCCCACATACAAACGCGATAAACTATCTCAGACTCAATGCCGGCTATGACGTAACAGGCAACGATGACATCGACTACACAGCATCACGCTCATATTTCGTAGCTCACAAAATGCTGGGTGAGACTGTCGTTTCAAAGACCATTGGTAACATTGGAAACACAAACCTGCGCTGGGAAACAACACGACGTCTCTCTGCCGGACTTGAAGGAAACTTCTTTGCAAACCGTCTGAACCTTCGCTTCAACGTTTTCAAGAGCTGGACATCAGGACTGCTGGCACTACGTCAACTGGCATGGACAAGCGGAATGGAACAGAACTGGACATGCGACGGAAAATTGGAAAATGCAGGATTTGACGTTGCCGCCACAGTGAAATTGATGGCAAGAAAGAACTTCGACTGGGAAGCAGGCTTCTCGGCTGGTCATTACAAAAACAAAGTGACAGCACTGCCTGACAACAACAAGAGCATAGAAACCGACATCTACGGTGGCACCATACTGACGCAAGTAGGACAACCAGTAGGGGTATTCTACGGTTATCGTACAGACGGAGTATATAGCACCGCAGCAGATGCAGCAGCTGACGGTAATTATATTATCAAGAAAAACGGTAACAAGGAATACTTCAAGGCAGGCGACATGCGTTTCGTAAACATGGACGAGAGCCGTGAGATAAACGAGAATGACCGCACCATAATAGGTGATCCTAACCCATCACTCTATGGTAACATTTACACCACAATGCGATGGAAGAAGTTTACTCTCAGAATGACCATGAACTACTCTATCGGAGGCGACATCTACAACTATCAGCGTTCGATGCTTGAAGGAGGCTCTCTCTTCCTTAACCAGACTACGGCAATGAACAACCGTTGGACTACAGAGGGACAGGTTACAGACATACCACGTATTTCTTACAACGACCCAATGGGCAACTCACGCTTCAGCGACCGCTGGATAGAAAATGGTTCATATCTCAGAATGTCTGACATAACCCTCAGTTATCACCTGCCAATACAGAGTACATACCTGCAGGGTATCACACTATACGGAAGCATAGGCAACCTGTTTACTATTACTCCATATCTGGGCAGCGACCCTGACTGCGCTATGCAAGGCAGCGTGCTGACACAAGGTATAGATCGTGGCATAACAGGAGCCGGACGCACATTCTCATTTGGAGTGAATGTAAACCTGTAATTCAACACTATTAACAGAACAAAGAAGAAATGACAATGAAAAAGAATCATTTTTCACTCTTCACTTTGCTGTTGCTGGCAACAGCAATAATGACTGCCTGCTCAGACATGCTGAGTACAGAATCAGAGGTGGTGGAGTTTGAGGAGAACAATACTCTCAATAACCCTACTGACTCCATGTACAACGTAATGGGCATTGTAAACAAAATACAAAGCATTGCCGACAGAGTCGTACTGCTTGGCGAAGTGCGCGGTGACCTCGTAGTAACTACTGAAGAAGCATCGGCAGACCTGAAACAACTGGCATCATTCGATTTAGAGAAAAGCAACAAGTATTGCAGGATAAGTGACTATTACGCCGTAATCAACAACTGCAACTACATCATCGCACACCTTGACACTGCACTCGCGCGCCGCGGAAAGAAAGTCTTCGAAAAAGAGTATGCCGCAGCCAAAGGCTTTCGTGCTTGGACCTATCTGCAGTTGGTACTCAACTATGGCAAGGTGCCACTCGTGACTGAACCTGTCATGACCGAGAACCAGGCAGAAATAACAGTCAACAGCGACTACAAAGGCATTGAGGAAATATGCAATTTCTTCATCGATGACATTAAGGACTATGCAAATGTCAAGACACCTGATTATGGTAACGTAGGAGAAAACAACAAGCATCACTCACAAGATTTCTTCATACCGATGCGTGCTTTGCTTGGAGACCTGTGTCTGTGGGCTGGAAGATACCGCGAGGCTGCCTCATGGTATCATGACTACCTCTCTGACAAGGACTACCCTATACTACCAAACATTACAAACTATGTACGATGGAGAAGTATCACCGAATACAAGACACCATCTGACTTGTATTCAGTAAATGACGACTACGAAGTATTGTCATACATCCCAATGGAAACACGTATATTCGATGGCACAGTAAGCGACTTATATAATGTATTCTGCTCAACAACAGAAAATAAGCAATACTATCAGGTAACGCCATCAAGAAACATGCGTGCTCTTTCAGCAAAGCAGATATATTGTCAGGAATACCACAACACCAATAGTATCGACACTATATACGTACCAAGAACCGGACTGTTAGACAGTATATACTTAGGCGACCTGCGTTTGTCAAGCAACTACAGAATGTCATCATTGGGCGGACAGAATAAATACTCTGAATACAACACCGACTACCAGACTATATACAAAATAAATAGAGGAGCTATCATAACATACCGCAGGACAATAGTATGGCTAAGATATGCCGAAGCTCTTTGCAGGGCAGGATTTCCACAGTCGGCATTCTGCATACTCAAATACGGACTATGCAACGAAAACGCTCTGTCGTATATTGATGAAGAAGAGCGCACGGCTGCAGCTGGCTTAATAGAATTCAACGAAACATGGTTCATGCGCAACTCTACGATGGGCATACATTCTGCCGGTTCAGGTGATTCTCAGTGCAACAAATACTACACGCTGCCAATGCCAACAAGCGAACTGGCTACAAGACAGGATACCATAGACTGGCAAATACCTTTAGTTGAGGATTATATCATCAACGAGATGGCACTTGAGGGGTCATTCGAAGGTTATCGTTTCTTCGACCTGATGCGCGTTGCACTGCGACGCAACGACCCAGCTTATCTTGCTCTGCCGATAAGTTGTCGCAACAAGGAAAAGGATGAAGCTCTGTATGAAAAGCTCATGAATACCGATAATTGGTACTTGCCTCTAAAGTAAAACAACACAACTAAGTAGTTGCGCATAATTATTTTTATAATAGATGCATTGTCAGGTGATGTAAGGATTGTATAAATAATTATGTACACCTACTTGAACACAAAAAATGACCCATCCAGACTATCTGGATGGGTTTATTTTTTCCTTTTAAAATAGACCACTTAATGATTATAAGATAATGGTGCTACTTAACTGAGACTTTCCTGCCGTTGACGATGTAGAGTCCCGGACTCAGGCGCTGGCGCCACTGGTTGTCGCTCATTTCCTCTGCAGCGACCACCTTGCGGCCCATCATGTCATATACGCCCTGCAGTTCAGTCTTGACCGTACTGCCGGTGCTTGTCATTGCACCTTCCTCTGGATCGTTCTCAACGATAGGCTCGTCCTCGAAGTCGAAATTCACCGGAACAAACTGTGCTGCTTTCGCTCCTCCACCGCCACCGCCTGTACCACGGTAATATATCTTGTTATGGAGCACATAGCGGTTGTTTCTCTGCCACATTGATTGCAGCGAATTGTATTCCTTGTTTGGCGTAGCGTTGATATAGAATCCCACACCTGTGGTTGCCGATTCAACCAATGGTGCTGTTACGACACCCGTAGAACGGTCTATTTTTGCATAGCTGACGAAATACAAACCTAAGGTATATGCATCGTGTGAAGAGTCAAGAGGCAGCAATTTCTCCAGATATGAACCTGTAAGGTCAGTGGTAATTGACGATGCCGTCGGTGAAGTAGAAGGCAAGGACAACGTCACACTATTCGTTTC
>CAMNCV010000175.1 GCA_946534585.1 uncultured Prevotellaceae bacterium | reverse complement strand
TTTTTTCGCAGATTATTGATGCAAAGTTTCAGGGAGTCTGTCCAGTAAGGCACCTTCACACCGAAAGTCTCCTTTATCTTCGTCTTGTCAAGAACGGAGTAAGCGGGACGTTTCACCGGGCTTGGGAACTCGTCAGAGTGGCACGGCTGTATGTCGCAGTCTGTCTGTCCAGAGTATTCGGCAATCATCTTTGTAAAGTCATACCATGAGCAAACGCCCTCGTTGCTGTAGTGATATATGCCGTTTACAGGTTTCTTTAGTATTTCAGTAATGGCTACAGCAAGGTCATATGCGTATGTGGGAGTACCACATTGGTCAAAGACAACCTTAAGTTGTGGCTTTGTGGCTGTAAGGTTCAACATGGTTTTGCAGAAGTTCTTGCCAAATTCAGAGTAAAGCCATGCTGTGCGTATGATGACATGGTTACAACCTGTGGCAATGATTTTTTGTTCACCGTGCAGTTTGGTAAGTCCATAGACACCAGTAGGTGTGCCTTGCTGGTCTTCATGACAAGGAGTGTTGTATGGTTCTTTTCCAAATACATAGTCGGTTGATATTTGGATGAGAAGTCCATTCACTTCTTTCATAGCCTTGGCAAGGTTCTCTGGTGCTGTGGCGTTTAGTTTTTCTGCTAGTTCCTCTGCATTTTCCGCTGCATCCACATTAGTGTATGCAGCACAGTTTACTATAGCGTTGACGTTGTTTTCCTTGACAATCTTGCGTATAGCATCTAAGTCGGTGATGTCAAGGAAAGTTGTTTCATTGCCTTCCTGTTCGCATACATCGGTAAAGATATATTTGTCGGTAGATGTCTTGCTAACAATGCGCATCTCGTTGCCGAGCTGCCCGTTAGCCCCTGTTATAAGGATGTTCATTTTATTATGGTTAAAAGATTGAAGAGTTGATGTGCCAAGTTGTGCTTAGAGCATAAATTATTCTGTAGCCTTGAAAGACATATCTAAGCCCTTGACACTGTGCGTCAGTGCACCAAACGATATGAAATCAACGCCTGCTTTGGCGTATGGTATCATATTGTCATAGGTAATACCGCCACTTGACTCCGTTTCGCATTGATGGTTTACCATCTCTACTGCTTTCACTGTATCTTCTGGGGTGAAGTTGTCAAACATAATGCGGTCTGGTTTCTCTGCGAGAGCCTCTTCTAATTCCTTAAAGTTGCGTACCTCAATCTCAATCTTAAGGTCTTTGCCTTTTTCCTTGCAATAGGTTTTTGCACGTGAGATAGCATTGTGTATGCCACCAGCGAAATCAACGTGATTGTCCTTTAACAATATCATGTCAAAGAGACCAATTCTGTGGTTCATGCCACCACCTATCTTTACTGCCTCTTTTTCAAGCATACGCATACCTGGGGTGGTTTTACGTGTGTCAAGGACACGGGTGCTTGTGCCAGCGTCAATGAGCGCCTGCTGATACTTATGTGTCATGGTGGCAATACCACTCATGCGCTGCATAATGTTGAGCATAAGGCGCTCTGTCTGCAGTAGGCTGCGCACTTTACCAGTGACAACCATAGCGATGTCTCCTTTCTTTACTTGTGTACCGTCGCCCATAAGTACTTCAACCTGCATGGTAGGGTCGAATCGATTGAATACTTCTTTTGCGACTTCAACGCCAGCTAAAATTCCGTCTTCTTTGATAATAAGGCGGCTTTTTCCCATTGCATCATCTGGGATACAGCATAAGGTGGTGTGGTCTCCGTCTCCTATGTCTTCAGCAAAGCTCAAATCTATAAGCTTGTCTGTGAGTTCTTCTACACTTAACATATGTATTATGATTTTATGAGTTGTATCAGTTCTTGCTCCTGCCTTCTTTTAGAAGTACAAGCCGAAGCCTATCTTAAGTCCTACAGTGGAATAGTTTTTATGATCGCTGAAACTTTGATCATAATATACGGCAGGTTCTATTGTTATCTTGTCATTAATAAAGTAGGCATAACCTAATTCCACTCCCGGCATAATGTCATTGTGGTGTGGTTCAAAGATTCCATTGACATTAAACTCTGCATAAACTCCATTTTGGAGAAGATAATAACGAGTACCCAGACCTAATGTACAGCGGTTAATGCTTCTGTCTCTGTGGGTATATCCAGCATGAGCATTGAGCATCCAGCAATCACTTATAAAATAACCACACTTAATTTCTGCACCAAACTTAAACTCCTCAGCTCCATTAAAAGAAGCACCTATACTGTTTAATGCACCTTCGAAATATTTCTTGCCACTTTCAAACTGAGCATTTGCTGCCACTGTAGTCGTGAGCAGCATGAAAGCCATCAAAAACTTTTTCATAATCCTTTTGTTCTGTTTTTTATTTGTTGTAATCTACGTTCTCACCGTATTTGTTAGTCCTGAATGACATTTTGAATTTATAGAAGTACCACTTGAAGAATGCTATGACGCATATCGCGCTTACCAGTATTCCGCCGAGGTTGCCGTAAGACTGGTCCAGCCCCATGGCACTCTTGCTGACAAGCAGGAATGACGTGCAGACGCAGGTCATGAACACTGCGGGTATGAATGTGATGATAAAGAACCTCTTCTTCAGAGCCAGATAGACGGTGACTGCCCACAGGGTAAACACTGATAAGGTCTGGTTGGCCCATCCAAAGTATTTCCAGATGACATTGAAACTGTCAGGATTGTCCATCTGCCATATAAGTAATGCTATGGAAAGTATGAATATCGGAGCACTAACAAGAAGTCGTTTGGCTACGGGACGCTGGTCTATCTTCAGCGCATCCGCAACGATAAGACGGGCGGAACGCAGTGCGGTGTCACCACTTGTTATAGGGGCGGCCACTACACCGAGTATCGCAAGTATACCGCCGGCTACGCCGAGCCAGCCTTTGCATACGTTCATTACTACGGTAGGGGCTGAGAAAAACTGTGTTATAGTCTTGTCGGATTGACTCGTAAACTGTGCCACAACCTCGGGAGCACATACTTCTCTCCAGCCTTCGTTATAGAAGAACCAGCTGCTCACCGTAGCCCATATTAAAGCAACGATGCCCTCCGTAATCATAGAGCCGTAGAATACAGGACGGCCGAGTTTCTCGCTTTTCATACAACGTGCCATGAGCGGACTCTGCGTGGCGTGGAAGCCACTGATGGCTCCACACGCTATGGTGATGAAAAGTGCGGGGTATATGGGGTCGGGATTCTTAATACCAAGCTTTGCCTCCCCCATATTACCTAAACCATCCCATATCTCGGGCAGGACGGGGTGCTTGATGAAAAGGACTACCATTAAGGCGAGAGCCATAAAGATAAGTGAGAATGCAAACAGTGGATATATCTTACCGATAATCTTATCCACAGGCATCATTGTGGCTATGATGTAATAAGCGAATATGACAACAATCCAGATAAGTAAATTATGGAAAAATGAATTATCAGGCATCATACCTTGCAGCAGAGTGGCAGGACTCAGCACAAACACTGCACCGACTAATATAAGCAGTACTGTGGCGAAGAAAAGCATTACTGCACGCATAGTCTTGCCAAGATACTGGCCGACGATGTCTGGTAAGCCTATGCCTCCTTTACGCATACTTATCATACCGCTGAGATAATCATGCGTAGCACCGGCAAAAATACATCCTAGCACTATCCATAAATAGGCGGACGGACCAAACCACATACCCATAATTGCACCGAAGATAGGACCTGTACCGGCGATATTGAGAAACTGAATCATAAACACTTTCCATGTAGGAAGTGCAATGAAATCCACACCGTCGGCTTTACGAATGGCAGGTGCCACACGGCGCCCATCGGGAC
>CAMNCV010000174.1 GCA_946534585.1 uncultured Prevotellaceae bacterium | reverse complement strand
CATTCCAGAGAACATTAAGGAGCAGTTAATCGTTGAGTTGTACTCTAAATAAATCATTAAATTAATGGCGATATTAGCATTTCAAAAACCTGACAAAGTCGTGATGTTGGAGTCTACGGATAAGTTCGGCAAGTTCGAATTTCGTCCGTTGGAGCCTGGTTTCGGTGTAACCATCGGAAACGCTCTGCGCCGCATCCTTCTTTCTTCACTTGAGGGTTTTGCTATCAATACTATCCGTATTGATGGTGTAGAGCAGGAGTTTTCTTCTGTGCCTGGCGTGAAGGAAGACGTGACTAACATCATCTTGAATTTAAAGCAAGTAAGATTCAAGCAAGTAGTAGAAGAATTCGAGAATGAGAAAGTTACTATCACTGTTGAGAATTCTACAGAATTCAAGGCTGGCGATATCAACAAGTACCTGACTGGATTTGAAGTGTTAAACCCCGATTTGGTGATTTGTCATTTAGATTCAAAGGCTACGATGCAGCTCACTATTACTATCAACAAGGGGCGTGGTTACGTTCCTGCAGATGAAAATCGTGAGTATTGCACCGATATCAACTCGATAGCCATCGATTCTATCTACACTCCTATCCGTAATGTGAAGTTCTCGGTAGAGCCTACTCGTGTCGAGCAGAAAACCGACTACGATAAGCTCCTGCTTGAAATCACTACGGACGGTTCCATACACCCGAAGGATGCTCTCAAGGAAGCTGCCAAGATACTGATATATCACTTTATGTTGTTCTCTGATGAGAAGATACAGTTTGAGAATAGTGATGTTGATGTTAATCAGGACTTCGATGAGGAGATACTCCATATGCGTCAGCTTCTGAAGACTCGTCTTGTTGATATGAACCTCTCTGTACGTGCGCTCAACTGCTTGAAGGCAGCTGATGTTGATACGCTCGGTGACCTCGTTCAGTATAATAAGACAGACCTCTT
Organism: uncultured Prevotellaceae bacterium; assembly: GCA_946534585.1. Lineage (GTDB taxonomy): Bacteria > Bacteroidota > Bacteroidia > Bacteroidales > Bacteroidaceae > Prevotella. The sequence continues at coordinate 13,116 of CAMNCV010000174.1, read as the reverse complement.
GAAGTTCCGCAACTTCGGTAAGAAATCGCTCTTAGAGCTTGATGATTTGCTCGAGAGTCTGAATCTGTCGTTTGGAACTGATATTTCCAAATACAAACTTAATCAGGACTAATTGGGATTAGCGTTGATGGAATAAGGATTAAGGTTTGAATGCCATGGGCCTTTCCTCAACTGTTAATCTTGTAAGAACTGGTTACAAAACAAAAAGTAAAAAGTCAAAATGAGACACAATAAGAAATTCAACCATCTCGGTCGTACTGCATCTCACCGTAGTGCTATGCTTGCAAACATGGCAATCTCGCTGATTATGCACAAAAGAATCACTACGACCGTTGCCAAAGCGAAGGCTTTGAAGAAGTATGTAGAGCCACTGATTACACGCTCTAAGGAAGACACCACAAATAACCGTCGTGTCGTATTCTCTTACCTGCAGAACAAGTTCGCCATCAAAGAGCTTTTCTCAGTAGTAAGCGAGAAGGTAGGTGACCGCCCAGGTGGTTACACACGTATCATCAAGCTCGGTCATCGTCAGGGTGATGCTGCAGATATCTGCTTCATTGAGCTTGTTGACTTCGACGAGGCTATGGCAAAGGCTCCTAAGGCTGCCAAGAAGACCCGCCGTGCTGGTAAGAAGGCTGCCGCTCAGACTGAGACCGCAGTTCCTGCAGCGGAAGTTGCAGAAGAGGTTAAGGCTGAGGAACCAGCAGCAGAAGCACCTGCCGCTGAGGAGGCAAAGGCTGAATAAGTATTTCAAGTGGTGGTCTGTCAAAAGTCCACAGGTTAAAGAAATACAAGTGAAACAACAAATAAAGAGAGTTCCATTGCAGCAATGCAGTGGAACTTTTTTGTTATTACAAATGAAGAAAACAAATAACGATATAATGGCAATAGGGACGGAGCAGCATCCCCTGCAGCCATTCCTGCCTGATGGCGGACGCATACTGTTCCTTGGCAGTTTCCCACCGCCACGAGAGCGTTGGAGCATGGACTTCTTCTATCCTAACTGGATAAATGATTTCTGGCGTATAATGGGTTTGATACATTTCGATGACAAAGCGTATTTCGAAAACAGTGATGGTGGCAAGCGGTTTAACAAGGAAAAGATTATTGAATTTGCAAATGCAACAGGACTTGCCTTTTATGATACGGCTACGGTTGTTCGACGTCTGCGAGGTAATGCCAGCGATGAATTTCTTGAGATAGTGCAGCCAACAGACATTGAAACCTTGCTTCAACAGATGCCGTTATGTCACGATATTGTTACCACTGGTGGTAAAGCCAGTGAAATATTGCAAACACTGTTGACAGACGCCGCAGGCGTGGCTGTCCCCCAACCCAAGATAGGAGGAAACACTGTGCTTCATGCCTACGGTCGCACACTACGCTGGTGGCGTATGCCATCATCGTCTCGGGCATATCCACTGAAGATAGAGAAAAAGGCGGAGTGTTATAAGAAAGTATTTTTAAGTACTCAGATTTCTTGAAAAGTTAAAACTCAATCTATAAGTAGGTGTAAATAATTATTAGCTTAATTAGTGGTCGCATAGTGATAGAATACCGAATACTGCACTCCGTTTTTCTTGCAGTTGGATAAGAGAGGCTTGATTATATCGTGTGCGATATGAAGTTAAACTGTGTTAAATATGTAGTTATATCGCTTGCGATATTAAAAGATTTTCGTAACTTTGCATTGAAAACAATATAAACAACTAAAAAAGCAAAAGATTATGGAAAGGATTTATGACTTCAAGGCTCTCACGAGTAAAGGAAAAGAATTAGATTTCTCTGAGTTCCAGGGTAAGGTGTTGCTGATTGTCAATACGGCAAGCAAGTGTGGGTTTACACCTCAGTTTGCAGGACTGGAGGAGTTGAACCAGAAATACAAGGACAAGGGACTGGTCATCATCGGTTTCCCCTGCAATCAATTTAAAGAACAAGACCCTGCTGACGACGCAAAGATCGAGGAGTTCTGCCAACTTAACTACGGTGTGACATTCCAGATTATGAAGAAGGGCGATGTCAACGGTCCTGATGCTCAGCCCATCTTCGAGTATCTGAAGGCTCAGGCTCCAACTGAAGAATACAATGGTCTGAAGGCCAAAGCCATGAAGACGCTCTTCAAAACTATCAGCAAGAGCGTAGAGAAAGACAGTGACATAAAGTGGAACTTCACCAAGTTTCTGATTTCGAAGGACGGTGAGACAGTGAAGCGCTATGCACCCACTACGGAGCCGAAGGACTTTGAGAAGGATGTGGAAGCAATGCTGTGAAGAGCTAAGAATAATTGTTAACCCCTAAAAAAAATACGATTATAACTAAGGAAGAAGCAATGAAGCAGTTTGCCAATCTTGGCGCTGTATGGTCTTGGTAATAGTAAGCAACACTTCGCTTTCTCGGCCTACTGCCGTCTGAATGGTTGGAACAAACTGGCAGGCAAGTGGAAGGAAGAGGCAGAAGAAGAGTGGGAAGAGGCAGAAGAGGTGCTGAATCGCTTAGTAGAGCAGGGCTGCAAGCCTGCCGACTTGCAAGAGGCTATGCAGACCATTGAGTTTCCATTCTATGACGACCCGAAGCAACAGATAGAGTCAGACTACGAGCCTACTGCCGTGAAGCAGTTGAGTGAACTGGCTGAAGCTTTCAACGACGACTATCCCACTAAGAAACTCATCCAGAAGTGGATTGACGACGAGAAAGACCACATGGCATGGGAGGCACAGTATCTGAACTACATTGACAAACTGGGCTACGAGAATTTCCTTGCGGCAATGATGTAAAGTAATTGATTGTTTGGAAGTAAACGACCAAATATGGCATATGAACAACTGAAACTGGAAAACCAACTGTGTTTCCGATTATATACCGTGTCGAGGCTTGTGATACAGGCATACCGTCCGTATCTCGAGCCTCTCGGCATTACCTATCCCCAATATCTGGTGCTGATGTTGCTTTGGGAGGAAGATAAGCAGTTAGTGAACAACATCGCCCACCGACTGTTTCTTGAGACTAACACCGTCACGCCGCTCATACAGCGTATGGAGAAGCAAGGACTGGTGAAGCGCCAGAGGGGCAAGGAAGACAAACGACAACAGATAGTGACGCTGACAGACAGCGGAAGACAGATGGAAGAAAAAGCCTATGCCCTTATTCCTGAAGGTATGCGCCGCGAGATGAGTGCCTGTCCCTTCAATGTGGATGACTATACACGCCTCGCCCATGACCTTGATACGATAATAACAACCATGCGTAAGCGTAAAGATTAAAGCCTTACAACGCAAAAACGAAAACATTATGAGCAACAAAAAGAACTTTCATCGTCATTTCCATACAAGCGGTTCGCCACTATATTGGATAATAATAGCATACATTTTAGTAGGTTATTTTTATCCTGTAGTAGGGCTTCTGGCGTTAATATGTATGGTAGGACCGGTGGCTATGAGCATCAAGCGTGGTCGTTGGTGGTGCGGTCATGTCTGTCCGCGTGGCAATATGTACGATCGTGTGCTGTCGAAGTATTCACCCCATCGTCCCATACCGCAGTTCGTGCGTACCAAAGGCTTCCGCATATTCATGGTGGTATTCATATTCTCCATGTTCGGTCTGCAACTGAGCCAAGCCAGATGGAGCGAGGGCGGACTGGCAATGTGGAGCGACATAGGGCGCACATTCTGGACGATTATCGTCGTGACCACTATAGTAGGTGTAGTACTGTCATTCATCTATGCACCGCGTACGTGGTGCGCGTTCTGTCCAATGGGTACGCTGTCAAGCTGGGTAGCACCACGTAAACAACCGCTACCCGAAAGCTTTACCCACATCCATGTTGAAGCCTCGTGCCAGATGAAATGCAAGATGTGCGCACGTGTCTGTCCCATGCAACTCACACCTTACGACAGTCGCGGACAAGCAGAAGGCTATCTGCACCCTGACTGTCTGAAATGTGGGAAATGTGTAGAGGCATGTCCTACGAAGATCATGGAATTAAGGAAATAGTATATTATGCAGAAAAGAAATCGCATCGCTATGAAACGACCAAATCCCGTCATAGCGATGCGATTTCCTTATATCCAGTACAGGAATCCTATGAGTCCTCACTCATCAAAATATGAGCCTGTCGGTATAGCATCGCAACATGCAAGAGCATCGTTATAGCGTCGTCTGCTCCTGCGCTCACGTGCAAACATCTCACGTGTTGACTTCTCATCCTCCGTAAAAGTAAGATGGTTGTCAATAGCCATCATCTCTGCCATTCCCTCCACATTGAGGTTGTCGGTACCAATCAGCGTAAAGGTCCAACCTTGTTTTTTTAGTTTCTCAATCAACGTGTTTATCATACGAAGCGTGTACTCACGGCTGCAGTTTTCCTCACCGTCAGTGATTATCGTAACAAGCACGCTGTTACCTGTACTTACCTGAGCATTTAGCTTCGACACACTGCGTCCGATAGCGTCATATAGCGGTGTGCCGCCACAGGGACGATAATCGTTAACCGACAGTTTGTGAGCCTCCGTTGCCGACACATCATCATACTGTACCTTATAATGATTGCTGTCAAAGGTGACAAGCGTAAGGCGTTGCAGCATCTCAGGGTATTTCTTCTGCATGGCCTGACAGGTAGTGATTGTTTCATTGATACCAGCCAATGCTTCACGCTCTATAACGCTCATAGAGCCTGATTCGTCAACGATGACAAGGTTATATACGCACTTGGATGTCATTTGTGTCTTCTGATTCTTCTTCATGATTTGTTCCTTTCTGTTTGATTGATGTTTGTACTTATGGTTTGAAAAAGACGTCTTTACCCTTATAAAAGACTTTACGCATAAAAAATTAAGATGAAACATGAAAAATTTCTGTTTTTCAAAAAAAACTCGTAAATTTGCATTTATGGAAGAAGAACTCATCATATCACGCTTGGCAAAGTATGAGGCCTATGCCACAAAGAAATACTTTTACGGTTACTGTCGCAGAGCATACAACGTGTTTGACCACCGTTATAATCTACGCAACAAAACAGGTATGGACTTTTACTCGCTTGCTCATGAATACTATCTGCACTTAATGAAGCATGACTTTAAACCGCTGACAGACAAACCACGCGACGTGAGGCTGTCAACATGGATGATGCGTGGTTTTCACTTCGTGGTACTCGATGCCCTGAAACACTATAATCGTGAGTTTGATGCTCACACAGTCAGCGATTCCTCAGTAATGCTTGACTATATGCGTGCCAACGACTATGACGAATCTTTCCTTTCAAACATCGTAGATGCTATTACCCATCACTACAGCAACGACCGCAAGATGCATGAGATTGCACACATGGTGTTTTACGAGGGATACAAGCAAAAGGAGGTGGGGGCGCAGTATGGCATGACACCATCGGCGGTAAACCAACGCGTAAAACGCATGATGGACGAGGTAGTGACGCCCTTTGTCATTGAGAACTATGGCAACGGCATCTACTATGGCGACCTCGCCGCCCATGGTTCCTTTGTTCCATCGCCTTGTGCAGCTGCGCCTTGCGAGGCAGTATGCGATGATGCCGCTATAGATATTTGTAATGATAATAACATGAAGGATAATGATATGGAAAAGAAGAGAATTACCCCCGACTTTATTACTTCGCTCAAACCAGGCGAGATATTCGTCTTTGGCAGCAACTTAGCTGGCATACACGCAGGCGGTGCGGCGCGCATGGCTTATGAGAAATTCGGTGCAGAATGGGGCAATGGCGCAGGACTGCAGGGACAGTCTTATGCCATACCCACGATGCAAGGTGGAATAGAGACGATAAAACCCTACGTTGACGAATTTGTCAACTTTGCCCGTGAACATAAGGAACTACATTTCTTCGTCACTCCGATAGGCTGTGGCATTGCAGGCTTCGAGCCTGAGGATATAGCCCCTCTTTTCGCTGAAGCAAAAGAGCTGGACAATGTCTCACTGCCTGAAACTTTCCTATAGAAAAACAATCGCTATCTGATTATGATGTAATCGCTATCTTATTATGCTGTAATCTCTATCTGATTAGGTGGTAATCGCATTGCGATTACCACCTAATCAGATAGAGATTATCATGCAGTCAAATGTGTCTTGACTTAATTTAACTTTTAGGAAGGTGAAAAATTAAGTGCAATAATGAGAAAAATGAATAAAAATTTTGGTGTTTAAATAATTATTTGTATCTTTGCGGCAAGATAGTAAAGATACAAATAAACGCCTATGTCAGGTGTGGAACGGTTCAGCCGTTGCAATCGTCACGATGAAGACGAAGACAAAAACGGAGACAGAGATGAGAAACGACAACCCAACAACTAAAAACTCTAAAAAACCAAAAGAAATGAGAAACACTGTTCTATGGATGTTTACTGCCATCCTCACAATCTGCAGTACAAGCATCATTACAATATCATGTGAGAAAGCAAATGCTGACAATGCTACATTGCCAAAGGTAGAGTCCACTGAGCTTATACGCACCAGTCAGAGTTGGGACGGAGTGGAACTGCCCGACTACTTTGAGGGGCGTCCGGAGTTGGTAGCTGTAAAGTATGTATTCCCTGCCGGACAGAAACTGGGCTGGCATCATCATCCCGTAATGAACTATGGCATATTAGTACAAGGCGAGCTGACCATAATTGATCTCGAGGGGAATGAGAAAGTAGTAAAAGAGGGTGAGGTCGTAGTAGAGATGGTAAATACCATACACCACGGCGAGAACCGTGGCACTAAGCCCGTTATACTATATATGTTCTATCTCTCGCAGGAAGGCAAGGAACTGGCAGTGCAGCATCCTGAGATACATTTGGATTGATTGTTTTCCTAACCATTTTGGGTACTGGTAAAGAATAAAAGAGGTGAAAATTTGGCTGTGTCGCTGAAAAAGCGTAACTTTGCAGAATGAACTACCTCATATCAATAGACCTTGACGGCACGCTGACTAATGAGCGGAAAGAGATTACTCCGCGCACGGTCAGCGTGCTCTTGCGTATGCAGCGTGAGGGCGCACGACTGTGTCTGGCCAGTGGGCGACCACCCTACGGAATGCGTCCGCTGGCTGAACAACTGCACATGGCTGACTACGGCGGCATATTGCTGTGTTACAATGGCGGCCATATAGAAGACTGTGCTACAAAGCAAATACTCGCAGAGCGTACGCTGGATGAAAGACTGTTGCCACGTCTGGTGGAGTTTCAGCAAAAATCGGGTATGACACTGATGACATATCATGGTGACGCAATATATACGGAGTACCCCGATGATAAATACGTGGCACAGTCATCGCGCAACAATAATATGCGCATAGTGGGAGTGACAGACTTCCTTCATGATGTGCCCCGACCAATCAACAAATGCCTTATGGTGGGAGACCCAGCGATAGTACCAGAGTGGGAGAAAAGGATGGCTGAGGATATGGGCGAGCGTATGCACATACTCCACTCAACACCTTATTTTATTGAACTCCTACCTTCAGGCATAGACAAGGGGACTGCCCTTGCGAAGATATTGCAACACTATGGCATGTCGCCTCGAAACCTTATAGCCTTTGGTGATAGTTACAACGATATTGATATGCTTCGTCTGGCAGGCAAAGGTGTTGCCATGGGCAATGCAGAAGAAAAGGTGAAACAGGCTGCTGACTACGTGACGCTCACTAATGAAGAAGACGGGGTGGCAGTGTTTCTTGAGGAAATGATAAGCCGACATCAGCAGGTATGACTTCCAATCCTCTATATTTGTCAGATATGGCAAAAAGTAGTACCATTACGTTATAATAAATAGACAGAAGGTGAATTCACAAGCAAAAGAAATAAGACAGCAGTTTCGACTGCTAATGAATGGTGTGACGGCGCAGTCGTTGCGGGAGAAAGGACAAGACTACCACATAAACTGGGGTGCATCGTTGGGGCACCTGAAGACCTTGGCCTCGGAGTATGATAAAGACCGCGATACGGCAATGGCGCTTTGGCAGGATGACGTGCGCGAGAGCAAAATCATGGCTACGCTGCTGATGCCTGCCAGTGTAATGATACAAGAAGAAGCACGTGAGTGGATAGATGCCACGCATACGCAAGAAATAGCTGAAGTGGCTTCGATGAATCTGTATCAGTATCTGCCATACGCCAAGACATTGGCATTGGCTCTCATAGTGGAGGATGATGTCATGCGGCAGTTGCACGGCTACTGCATACTCTCTCGGCTGTTGATTAAGGGCACTGACTTTGACGAATCGGAATACCATAATATATATGAATGTGCGGATAGGGTAGTGGCTGACGAAACAGCACCGTTGTACCTACGCCATGCAGCATACAATACTCTGGGAAAGATAAACGCATGATTGCGCGTCATGCGTAGTATGGTGTATGCTCGTGACAACTTAGAATAAGGAGAACAGAGGGGGACAGTATATTAGTTTCAAAAGGCAAAAGAGGGAAGAAAACACTGCATTCCTCGATGAAATGGGGCTTTTTGAAACAAAACAGACATTATGGGAAACAAAACATGACGCTTGGTTTGGACGTTTATTGTTAATTTTGCACACAGTAATTCGCAAAAGGAATTTTTACTAACTCCACAACGAAACAAGAATCCTTAAACAATATTAACTAAACTAAGCAACATGGACTCAACAAAATCATCTTTGCTGCAAAATGGCGGCAGAAAAGGTATTAGCAGGTCACTGTTTGTAGGTATGGCAGCAGCCATGCTGACGACGGGGGCTCCATGCCTGCCTATGTTTGCGTCATCGCCAAATCAGATGGTGCAGACACAATCGGGGAAGGTTCAGGGAAAGGTCGTTGACCAGACCGGCGAGCCTCTCATTGGTGTATCCATTCAAGTAAAAGGCACTCAGCAGGGTACCGTGACAGACATGGATGGTAACTTCTATCTCGATGCCGCACCAGGTGCGACTCTCGTAGTGAGCTACATCGGCTATCAGACACAAACTCTGAAGGCTTCTTCTACCATGAACATCACCATGCAGGATGACTCTCAATCGCTTGACGAACTCGTGGTCATCGGCTATGGTACTATGAAGAAGAAACTCGTCACCGGTGCAACCACACAGGTAAAGGGCGACGACATTATGAAACTGAACACCACCACTGCACTGCAGGCTCTGCAGGGACAGACACCTGGTGTTAATATTGCTGCAACATCAGGACAACCTGGTGCAGACATGAACGTAACCATCCGTGGCCTTGGCACCATAGGTAATTCACAACCTCTTTATATTATAGATGGTGTGGCTGGCGACATGACACTCCTCAACCCCGCCGACATAGAGCGCATCGACGTACTGAAGGATGCAGCATCAGCTGCTATCTACGGTGCACAGGCTGCAAATGGTGTCATACTCGTTACGACAAAGAGCGGTCAGGAAGGTAAAGGCAAAATCACCTATGACGGCTATGTGGGTTGGCAGTCAGTGCCACGTAAGTTTGAAATGCTCAACGCCCAGGAATACATGACAATAATGGATGAGGCACGACTCAATTCCGGTATGTCACCAGTTGACTGGCAATCAATCGACTTCATCCATGATGCCAACGGCAACGTATATGATACAGACTGGATAAACCAGGCATTCGAAGACGGTGCACTCACTACGAGTCACAACCTCTCCGTCACCGGCGGTTCAAAGACTTCCACATACGTTGTTTCTGGCGGATACATGGGACAGGATGGTGTCGTAGGTGGCTCTGACGTGTCATATTATAAGAGATACAACTTCCGTGCAAACTCTGAACATAAATTACATGACGGAATGGTAGTCGTTGGTGAGCACGTGGGCTTCGCATGGAAAGACTCACGCGGCATGAGCACAGGTAATATATGGAACAACAACCTGCGCTCTGCATTCGCAGCATCGCCTATTAATCCTGTGTATGACGCTTATGGCAATTATTCTGGCACAAAGTTTAGTGACTGGAACCCCAATGACGGAAACCCTTACGGTAACATGATGTCGAACCGTTTCAACCGTAGTCAGGGAGCTACGCTTGATGCCAATGCTTACATGCAGATAGAACCGCTGAAAGGTCTGAAATTCAAGACAGTATTCGGTATCAGCTACAACAGTAGCGAGTATCGTTCATATACTCCGCAATATGAATACACTGCCCAAAATGCACACAACATCTCAGAAGTGTCACAGAGTAATGGTCATGGCAAGGCACTGACATGGACTAATACTCTAAGTTATGATTTCACTCTGAAGGGCGGACACGCCATCAATACCCTTTTCGGAACAGAATGGTCACGCTATGACGGCAACTACACACGTGGCAGCAACAATGCCATCGTAGCAGGTTTTGACGACTGGGAGCACGCATACCTTTCAAATACAGAAGGCACACAGAGTATATACCTGAAAGGTGCTCCGTATGATGACACACGTGGTATGTCATTCTTCTGGCGTGCTGGATGGACATGGAAAGAGCGATACATGATTAACGCAACACTGCGTGCCGACAAGTCTTCAAAATTCGCAGAAGGACACCGCACAGGTTGGTTCCCATCTGTCAGTGGTGGTTGGACCATTTCTGAGGAGAAGTTCATGGCAAGCACAAAATCATGGATGGACTTCCTGAAACTCCGCGTAAGCTGGGGACAGGTGGGTAATGCCAATGTACCATGTTACCGCTTCCTTGCGCCAGTTACGACGGAGAACACCCACTACAACTTTGGTAAAGATGGCGGACAAACAGGATGGTCAACAGGTGCTTATCCAAACAGATTGGCTAATCCTGAACTTAAATGGGAAACATCAGAGCAGTTCAACGTAGGTATTGATGCACGCTTCATCAATAGCAGACTTGCACTGACAACTGATTTTTATATCAAGACAACCAAAGACTGGCTTATCCACGCACCTACGCTTATAACATCTGGTGTTTCAGAGAAACTAATTAACGGTGGTGACGTAAAGAATACTGGTGTGGAAATCAGCCTGACCTGGAACGACAACATTGGCAAGGATTTCCATTATAACATTGGTGGAAACTTCGCATATAACCACAATAAAGTTATTAACATACCAACACCAGACGGTATTCATCATGGTAAGACAAATCAAGTGTACACCAACGCAGAGGAATACTATCGCGCAGAAGACGGTCATGCTTTAGGTTATTTCTGGGGCTTCAAGACCGCAGGCATCTTCCAGAACCAACAGGAGATAAACGATTGGATTGCAGCTGGCAACGGCATTCTTCAGTCTGACGTGCAACCTGGTGACGTGAAATATGTTGACATCAACCATGACGGCGCCATCAACGCAGACGACAAGGTTGAACTCGGCAACGGTATGCCTAAGTACACCTTCGGCCTCAACCTCGGTTGCGAATGGAAGGGATTTGACCTCTCCATGAACTTTATGGGCGCAGCTGGATTTAAGATTGTACAATCATATCGCGATCCAAGTTCTTCACAGGGCAATTACAGCCGCGCAATTCTTGACCGTTGGACAGGCGAGGGCACATCTAACACAATGCCACGCGTAACATACGGTGACGTAGGTAACTGGCTGTTCTCTGACCTCTACCTGCACACAGGCGACTACATCCGTCTGCAGAACCTCACCATAGGTTATGACTTCAAGCGTCTCATTGCATGGAAGGGTATCTCAAAGCTTCGTCTCTACGTACAGGCACAGAACCTTTTCACACTAACAAAGTATGACGGTATGGACCCTGCAATAGGTTCATATAATGGCAATGACGGTAACGCTGGAGATACATGGGTATCAGCAGTGGACATGGGTCACTATCCACAACCACGCACATTCATTATCGGAGCAAACATCGCTTTCTGATGTTGAAATCCCTAAGAGCTTCTCCAATTACATCTAAACAATTTAACAACTAAACGACAATGAAAACCAAGAATATAATAAGAAACGGAGCATTTGTCCTTGGTATGCTCAGCATTGCGTCATGTAGTCTTAACACAGAGTCGATGATTGAACTCTACGATCAGACAGCATATCGCAATCAAGAAGCGGTGGAAATAGACCTCGTGGGATGCTACGATGGTTGGCAGGCTACCATAAGCAATGAAGGCTTGGGTATGTATCTTATGGCAGAGCTTGCTTCCGACCAGGCACATGGAGGTCTCGGTTTCTCCGATGCAAAGAACAATAACGCCATTGACCAGTTTGACCAGTCAATAGCACCGTCATACAACAACCTCTTCAATACTGATTGGGAGAACTACTACAAGGCTATCTTCCGCTGCAACTCTATCATAAAGAATGAGAATGTGACGCAGTGGGACTCAGAAGTTGGCAAGGGTCTCGTCGTAGGTCAGGCTCGCGCACTGCGTGCCATCCTGTATTTCGACCTTGCACGTCTCTTCGGCGATGTGCCTTTGATACTCGTTCCTACAGCGGCAAACGTGCCACGTACTCCTGCAGCTGAGGTCTATAAGGCTATCTTCGAGGATTTGAAGTATGCTGCAGCCAACATTCCAGCTGACGCATTCCCTGTTGCAAGCAACAGCAGCAACGACGGTCGTATCAGCAAGTATGCTGCTGAGGCTCTGCTCGCTCGCGTGTACCTTTACTATACAGGTTACTATGGTGAGGAGAACGAGGCTTGCACCAAGCAGGATGCCATTGACGCCCTTGAGGACGTGATAGAGAACGGCGGCTATGAGCTTGAGCCTAACTATGCAGACCTCTTCATGCCAGCCTGCACTAAAGACGCCTCTACAGGTACGGGAACGGAGCAGCGTGCATGGGAGACCACTTACAAGGGTAAGCACTATAACAACGGTGGTTGGACTGGCGACATCTCTAAGGAGGTTATCCTTAACCTGAAGTTTGCTGCAACAGGAGACTACAACGGTAATGCTGACGGAAATTCATTCCAAGTATATCTCGGCCCACGTAACAAGAACGCAACTAACGTCCTCGTAGCTGCAGGATGGGGAGCATGCTCCGTAACTAAGGCATTCGTTGACGAGTTCAAGGATGACCCACGTTTCAGCACCTGTTGCTGGAGCTGTGCTGACGCAAACTTCGACGCTGACCTGAACGATACATACGAATACACTGGTTACTACACACGCAAGTATGCTCCAATGTGTTTCGCTGACGGTACACGTCAGGAG
>CAMNCV010000173.1 GCA_946534585.1 uncultured Prevotellaceae bacterium | reverse complement strand
GCTACGATAATAGTATAAGGCAGTGCTCCACGCTCCTTCAGGTTTGCTACCAAAGCAGCAACCGTTGAAGCCTTTTGTCCTATTGCCACATAAATACAATAGACTGGATTTCCAGCCTCATAGAATGACTTCTGGTTGATAATAGTATCAATGGCAATGGCTGTCTTACCCGTCTGGCGGTCACCAATGATAAGCTCACGCTGACCACGTCCGATAGGAATCATTGAATCGACAGCCTTGATACCTGTCTGCAGTGGCTCTTTCACAGGCTGACGGTATATCACACCTGGAGCCTTACGGTCAAGAGGCATCTCAAAAGCATCGGTAAGGTCAATGTCACCCTGTCCGTCAATAGCCTGTCCAAGAGGGTTTATAACGCGACCAAGCATATTATCGTTCACACGTATTGATGCGATACGCTTAGTACGCTTAACCACCTGTCCCTCCTTGATACCACTTGTCGGACCAAGAAGCACACAACCCACGTTGTCCTCCTCCAAGTTCATCACGATGGCCATGGTGCCATTCTCGAACTCAAGAAGCTCGTTTGCCTCCGCATTACGTAAACCGTAGATGCGAGCAACGCCGTCACTGACGGTCAGCACAGTACCCACCTCATCAAAGTCGGCTGCCTGAGTCGCGCCCTTCAACTGTTCCAGAAGAACCTGAGAGACTTCACTTGGCTTGATTTTATCTGACATAAATGATTAGTTTTTTAATTGTTTAAGAATGTTATTCAACTGCGACTTCACCGAGGTATCTAAACGATAGGTATCATAATCGAGTATGAACCCACCCATTATACTTGAATCCACCTCTGTCGTGAACTCTACAGTCCCATTGGTTCTACTTTCCACCATTTTACGCATTTTCTGCTCTATGGCAGGAGACACGCTTACAGCAGTGGTCAGTTTTCCCCGAGTGATATTCTTCTGTTGGCGGTAAAGAGTAACGTACGAGTTTGCAATGAACTGCATCATGTTGGCGCGTCCTTCTTTAAGTACCAGCTTCACAAGTCGCTGCGTAATATCAGACGCCCCACTTCCTATGGCAGCCAAAAGAATACTCTCTTTCTTCTCATTTGACACCATTGGATTCTCTATCGTACGGCGGAGTTCAGGCACCTGAATGTAATTCTCCGCAAGAGCCTGCATTTCCTGATACACCTGGTCCTCCGCACTTGACTCCATACTGCATTTCAGCAATGCCCTGGCATATCTTACCGAAATTACTCCTATATCCATACCTTGTAGATTTGCTTAAATATAGTGAATAATTACTTTCCAACAGAAACCTCGTCCAGCAGCTTGTCTATGAGTTCCATCTGCGATGCGTCATCAGCGAGGTTCTTACGAACCACCTTCTCAGCTACTTGCACAGAGAGCTGTGCCATCTCCGCACGTATCTCTCTAATGGCAGAAGCCTTCTCCGCCTCAATCTGCGCCTTGGCGTCAGCTATAAGACGGGCAGCCTCACCCTTCGCTTGTGTCTGAGCTTTCTCTATGATGGCATCACGCGTGGCAGTAGCCTCCTTCAACATTTGGCTCTGCTTATCACGCGCTTCACGTAGGATGGACTCACCTTCTTTCTGTATGTTGGCCAGCTTCTCATTAGCCTCCTGTGCCTTACGCAGACTATCATCAATGAACTGCTTACGCTCATTGACCATGCCTACAATGGCGGGGAAGCCAAACTTTCTGAGCAATGCATACACGATGAAGAACGTGATACACATCCAGAAGAGCAGACCAGTACTCGGAATCAATAAATCCATACGCTGTATAGAGTTTTCTTTAGTTTATTAAGTGACTGTAATCTTCCTGCTCCACCTTTAGAATGAGCAAAGAAGAGCAATAACGGCACCGAACAGTGCAACACCCTCAATAAGGGCAGCAGCAACGATCATGTTGGTGAAAAGCTTATTCATCACCTCTGGCTGACGTGCCATAGCATCCATTGCACTACCACCTATCTTACCAATACCGATACCGGCACCGATAGCTGCAAGACCTGCGCCGAGACCAGCGCCTAACTTAGCAATACCTGCAGCTGCTTCAGCTGCTAAAATCATAGAAATCATAGTCTTAAAATTTTGGTTATTAATATTCTTATTCTTTATACTTTATTCTTTTTTTCTCTCCAGCCCTCACCCTTTATATTCTTTACTCCTCCTCAGGATGTATTCTCGCTAAACCGATGAACGTGGCAGAAAGCTGAGTAAACACCATAGCCTGAATGAAACATACCAGACACTCAAGTGTAAGCATAAACACGCTCATAAGCAGACTAACAGCTCCCAATCCTACAAGCATACCATATCCCATCGTTGCCGCAACGAATATGACACATGTAATGGAAAGAGCAATAGCATGTCCTGCCATCATGTTGGCAAAAAGTCGAATCATCAACGCAAACGGCTTCGTGAATATACCAACAAATTCTATCAACGGCATCAGTGGTATAGCTTTCAGCGCAAGCGGCACCTCCGGCCAGAATATATCCTTCCAATAATGTTTCGAACCCGAGAACTGCGTAATCACGAATGTGCAGAACGCGAGGAAGAACGTACATGCTATATTACCCGTAAGGTTTCCGCCAAACGGAGGGAATGGTATAATGCCAAAGACATTCACGAAGAAGATAAAGAAGAAGCACGTAAGCAGATACGGTGCATATTTCTCATACCCCTTTCCTATGCTCGGCTTAATCATATTATCCATGACATACATAGTGAGCATCTCTATGAATCCAGTAAATCCCTTTGGAGCCTCGTCACTCACCTTCTTGTTCTTATACCATCTTGCAGGTATCAGGACTATAAGGAGCAGCAATACTGAATCAATAAACAATACACACACAGTCTTTGTTATACTTATGTCAAAGACACCTTTCTCCTCGCCATTCACCAGCTCTACGATTTTTCCGGCATTAGGACCTTCCTCTGCTATAGTAAGTCCCTCATACTGCTTACCTTCCAGTATCTTATCACTGAGAAACGTATGCCATCCTGTAGAGCTATGTACTATGACAGGCAACGGTATGGC
>CAMNCV010000172.1 GCA_946534585.1 uncultured Prevotellaceae bacterium | reverse complement strand
GAGTGAAAATGTTGCAGAAAATGCTTCATTGTGTTTCTTTTGCGCTTTAAATGCTTGACATACAGAATTTTGATTTATAATATAAAAGAGCTAAAAATTATAATAAAATAATTATATAACCTATTGAATATCAATAAATAACGATTTGAAAAACTTTAACTAAAATTAACCGAAAATATTTGGTTTGATAGTTCTGCTAGTTGTATCTTTGCAGCGTGATTAGTCGACGAATCATCATGTTTAACATCAAAAAGAATTGTAATATGATAATAACAGAAAACGAAAAGAGCAAGGTTATCTTCTCCAGTTTGTTAGAGAGACATTATCCGAAAATGTATTCGGAACTTGCTGATATTTTATGGTCGTATCATAAAGGTTACGGGTATCTCACGCATACAAAAGACTATTGGGTTAGAGATTTTATGCCAATACAGATGGATGAAAATGTTTTTGTCAAGTTTGTATTTAATCCTGATTATCTTCAAGACCAGAAGAAGTACATTACGGATGTTGACAAAGTTATTAAAAACTGTCCGTTTGCACAAGAATACGAGATAGTGGACATTCCGCTCGTCATAGACGGAGGCAATATGGTATTCTGTAAAGGGAGAAAAAAAGGTAAAGATACGGAATATGTAGTTATGACTGAGAAGGTTTTCAGTGAGAATCCCACTTTCAGCAAAGAACAAATAGAGTGCCTTCTTAAATGTGCGTTCATGTCACCAGACTTGACAATCGTTTGGCTTCCATGGGATAAAGGAGACACCTTCGGTCACACTGATGGAATAGTCAGGTATGTAGGAATAAATAAATCCGGCAAACCTCAAGTATTGGTGAACTTGGAACTATATGATGATAATATAGCTCAAAAGATGTATTCATCCCTCGAACAGCATTTTGAAGTCATAGAACTGAAACTAAGCAAGTACGACGAATTGAGCTGGGCATACATAAACAGCCTGCAGACTTGCGATTTTATTATCATTCCAGGTCTGGGTGATGACATCACAGATGCAGAAGCACTGAGCCAATACAAACAACTATTCCCACAATATAGAGATAACATCTATCAAGTGCAGATGCGCGATTTCATTTCAGAGAATGGGGGCGCATTAAATTGCCTAACTTGGACAATCTATGAGAATTATCTTAAAGTATTAGCGAAATGTGCACGCATTCCCATAATAGATTTGGAAGACTGCAAAAAGGGGCAAGTCAAGAAAGAGATTGATGACATGCTTAAAAACAAGCTTTCATAATAATAACAAAAATAGTAATTATGGAAAATTTGAAAAAGACATTGGAATCTATAGTTCCAACATTAAGTAAAAAGGAATTGGACTCTCTTTTTCCCCATATAGCCGAGTTTTTTATGAAGAATTATGGCATAGAAAGCAGAGGGAGAAGATACCTTTTAAACGAGATAGAGTTTTACTACTATAATCCATTGTATGACGATTTAAGAATTGGAAGCAGCAAAACTCGCATCACTTATGAAAGAAATGCTCAAGCTGGATGGTGGTTTATTCACGACTATGGAGTTGACCTTACATTCAAGAGTGATGCGAAGAATGGATATGGTGGAGGTATTTTAATACGTTCCATCGAAGAAGATACAACCGGAAAGGTTGTTACGGGTCCCAAAAAATGTCTAAATGAACTATGGGATGAAGTAGTGGATGCTTTCTGTCCTACTGCACCAAATCCACAAATAGTAAGAATCAATGAACGGGAAATAGAACTAAATGAGCTGGACACTCGTATAACTGTAGACAAATATGATGGGTATAAGAGCAAATGGAGATTTTCAGTAAAGGGCAAGATAGTTAGCACGAGGAAATAAAAAGATGCCAGTACTTTATACTAACTTTGTAAGTAGCTGATAATCAATATCTGTTAGCCGCCGCCCAGGCAGCTGTTGAAGAGTAAATATCACTCTGACATATTATGCAAAGGGACCTGTCCGATTGGGCAGATCCCTTTTTGTGTATCGGTATTATACTTTGCAATGTAAGTGAGGGTTTCGACTCTCCTTTTACATTTATCTGCTTTGATATTGCAAATTCCAATAAAAAGTAGAATATTGCATCTGGTTATGACAACGACATTAATAAACGGATTACTGATTTCGTTACCAGGTACGATGTTTGGCTCTGCATTCGTCTTTCTTATGAAGGATGAAATGTCTGTGCGTGTGCAGAAGTCACTGTTGGACTTTGCTATCGGTTTCGTACTGATGATGGCACTTGATGTTGTGATGAGCTAAGTGCCGCCGTGTAAAGACGGAAGCATATCAGGTACCCGCTGGTGGCTACTTTAGAAAGATACTAATAGCTGTCTTGTGTCATGATGGTAATCTTAGAGTAGATTGCCGGAATGTTGGAGATGCTTTGACTGGCATGAACGGGAGAATGTGATATAAGACTATTTATAATCATAGCCGTGTTATATGCCATATCCTTCAGGTTTTTGTCGATGGTCATGGTCTGCTTACCGCTCTTGATATTAGCCTGCGCCATAGCAGTGTTGTCCTGACCCGTGATGACAGGCATGTCTGTAATACCTGCTTCCGTCAGTGCCTCAATG
Source organism: uncultured Prevotellaceae bacterium (assembly GCA_946534585.1). GTDB lineage: Bacteria > Bacteroidota > Bacteroidia > Bacteroidales > Bacteroidaceae > Prevotella. Next base: position 3,957 of record CAMNCV010000172.1, on the reverse strand, counting down.
GCTCCCTGAGCCAGATTGTCATTGGCTGCCAGAATCATATCAGGACGCTGACCTGCAGAATAAACCTTAAGACGGTCTTGCATGGCTTTTTTTCCATCGGCAATATTCCAACTGTCAGTCTTCACCTGACTGTATTCCTTCTTGCCACTTTGAACTATAAGCTTTTCGCTGTCAATGTATTTTTTCAGGAGTTCCATGGCTCCGTCATAATAATCCTTGGCGTTGATATCGGTCTGAGGACCTTCGAGGAATTCTATTGTCATAGTTGCGACTCCTGTAGAGTGGTAGTGATTGAGTAGAAACATAGCCTGAGTACGCCCTATTTCCTTCGTGTCTGTTGAAGATATATAAGCCACATGGGGATTGTCAAGGACAAAGCGGTCATGGCACACAACCTTGACATCAGGATGCTGCTCAATTAATCCGGACTCATTAATTTTCTGATAGTCAATAGCCGTCAGTACGATATATTTCACCCCGTCGTTGATGGCACTTCTGAGCTGTTCAACCTGTTGCACCGCGCCCTCTGCAGTCTCCGGAGCAACGTAGAAGGAGGTCTTGAAACCATATGCACCCATAACTGCTTCCAGGTTAGCCTTGTCAATGGTCCAACGGGCAAGACTGGAAGCGTCGGGAAGCAATACCGCCACTCGCTTCTGATTATCATTATTGTTGTCGTCACTGTTGCTGCACGATGTCAGTCCTGTCATTGTTGCTCCACACATCATGATAGTGGCAAGTAACCAAAATAATCTGTTTCTCATAACTTTTAATTATTATAGTTTCACGCAGCAAATTTACTAAATAATTTTGATTTACAATCCTGATGATATGAAAAAGTGAACAAATTGCCTCAAAAAATCATAAATCAGGTGTCATCCATTTATGTTGTAGAAGATACACAAGTGCAATCTGAGTAAATAGAATCAATGCGAGGATGTATTTGAATTTTTTGGTGGAAAAATATATTTATATTGGCATAAAAATACTCAGGATTAATGAAATATCCGTACCTTTGTGCAAAATATTCAGATTCTTTAGTTTTTTAGTAGAATAACATGATCAGCAGATTCTGTGAGAATGTGCAAAATGAGCTATAGGTTTGAAAATAGATAGTACGGATAAGCTGTATGATAGGTTTATAGATAAGACATGGAACATCAAGCCCCGCCTGGGGTAGGGGATATACGAAACGACCGCTTAGAAAACATGTCATTCTAAGCGGTCGTTGCTTTTTATTTACCTGAACTTCGTCTTCAGTTCACGTCCCTTGTAATTCACTACCTTCGACTTCCTGTTGCCATCACTGCCATAAACCGTAATCATAAACTTATGTGCAGTGCCCTGCTTGCCGTCAGCCGGTTTAATGGACAGCGTCTTTGCTGTGTCATTCCACGTAATCAAAGTCCTGAAACACTTTCCCTGCTCATAGTCCAGACTTACGCCGTCATCTTCATAGAGAGAGAATTCAGCGTCAGCAGCGCCGAAGACCTTTATCTCAATATCCTGATCTGTGATGCCATTCTCGGTCACTATGCTTCCAGCCTTTGCAAAAACGGGTATGAAACTGTCGTCAACCACCGTCTTCACATCTTGTGCACCGTCATAGTGCTTGCCTTCGACATAATCATACCAGCCGCCTTCGTTCTTTGGCAGATAGGTGGTCCACACCCTCACGTCCGGCTCTGTAACAGGACTGACAAGCAGTGACTTGCCAAACATATATTCATATTTCTGCCCTAAAGCCTTCTTGTCATCAGTAAAGTCAAGCACCAGCGGACGCATCAGTACCGAGCCGTTGAAAGCCACCTCTGCAGCATTGGAATATATGTAAGGGAACAATTTCTTACGTTTGTTGATACACTGTGTTATCACCTTCTGCGCCCTCTCGCCATAGTTCCACGGCTCGGTGTTGCTATTGTAACCGTGTATGCGCATCAAAGGCAGATACACTGATATCTCCACCCATCTCAGCATGCGGTTTATGTAGTCCTGATTCTTGTATTGGTCTGATGGACGGAAGAAGCCTCCTGCATCATACGTCCACCATGGAACGCCCGCAGCCTGCAGTCCCAGTCCGCCAGTAATCTGCCTGCGCAATGTCTCCCAGTCGTTGCCTATGTCACCGCTCCACAGCGACGCTCCATAGCGCTGAATGCCCAGGAAACCGCTACGTGTAAGAATCAAGTGGCGTATGCCAGGTTTGTCTTTCATCAGTCCTTCATATACCGTCTTGTTGACGAGCATCGGATAGACATTCCTTACTCTGTTGCCCTCTGTCGTCCCGCTGAGGACCATACGGTTGGCAAGGTCGTCATTCTCAGGTTCGGTAGCGTCCTGCCACCAGGCGTCAATACCCGTTGGCAGCAATTTTTCTCTGAAATTCTTCCAATAGGCAGCCGCGGCATCGGGATTGAAGAAATCCACCCAGTCCGTACCAGGTATGTAGTAACCTCCTTCTGCCATTTCCCTGCCTATGACTGAATTTCTGTCAATCTTCGACCATACAGACAACATCATCCTTATATTTTTTGAGTGCAGATAGTCAGTGAGAGCCTTTGGCTTGGGATATTTCACAGAGTCGAACACCATGGAGTTCCAGCCGTTCTTTCCCCAATACTGCCAGTCCTGCACGATCATGTCAAGCGGTATTCCCTCAGCCATGAACCTGTCAGCCGTCTCCCGTATCTCGTCCTGTGAGTGGAACCTTTCCCTGCAGTGTATATATCCCAAAGCCCACGACGGCATCAGCGGAGCATTGCCCGTAAGCATCCTGTACGTGCGTATTATGTCCTCCGGCGTACCTTTTATCACGGTGTAATCCACCGCATCCGCAGGATATGAGGTAAACGATGTCTCTGCCTTCACCTTGCCGTAATACAGCACGGGCTTGTCTCTCTCCGTCAGCTCGGCCGTCAGCTTGTGTCTGCCTTTCTTGATAAAAACTATCTTCGAGGCCGTAGGCGGCAACCACAGGTTTTGCATCTCTATAACCTCCTCGCCGTCAATCCTCAGGTTATGGCGACGCGCCATCTTGCCGCCCACGTCGAGCAGCAACGCGTAATATGCATCCTCCTCAACCGTTATCTCTCCTTCAAACATCTGCCTCTGGCGTGTCTCCTTCTTGCCACCCTCCGTAGAGGTCACGTTGACGGTCTCCGTCTCGCCTGTGCCAGCATTGCTCAGTCTCACGCAGTTTTCAGGAGTGTTGAAGTCTGTCCTTGCATAGTTGTTCCATATTATTCCATATCCCTTGCTCGATATGAGCATAGGAACAGAAATCTGCGTGTTTACCTGAGTCAGCCTTCGTGGCAGGCCTGCCACATTGTTATATCCGTCCTGAAACTGTCCCAGGCCATAAAGACACTCATCCCCGTCGGTTTCGAAACACATGCGCGCCGTATCGCCACACAACTCATGTCTGAATAGTTTCTCCAGTCCGTCTATCCTGACGGCATTGTCATTCTCCTTTTTACCGATACACTCAGCATGCCCGTTCACGTTGTCAACGTAAATCCAGTCAGGCAGCGTGCCCTTCTCCGTTTTCGAATAGCGTATGCGCACGGCATTGTCGGCAAGGGGCTTTACATATACCTTTTGTGCCTGCATGCCTACTGCCAGGGCGAATAAAGATGTTAAGACTATTGTTCTTTTGTTAGTCATAAACCTAAATTCCGCAGCACTTTAGTTTAACATTTTTATAAGTACCTGGGCAATAAAATGTTCTTCGACGAGCGAAGCGGCAGAGCCGAGCGGCCCAGGATTTGGTCATGTCAGATTTTTTACTTACCTTAGTGCTGCAAAATCAAGACAAGCAAAATCATCAATGACATGGCAAAGGTACAACAAAAATCTGAGAAAATCAGCGCTTTTGGCGGAATATTTTTCGTTTTGGACAAATTTGACCGTATTCTGTCCTCTGTAATCGACTCCCACTTGGGGCTTCGCAGTACGCTG
>CAMNCV010000171.1 GCA_946534585.1 uncultured Prevotellaceae bacterium | reverse complement strand
TTTAGTAGTTTCAGCCTCTTAGGTCGTAAGGACCTCATGGCAGAGAGTATATGATAGGCGAATTAACTGTTTTATCAGTTTTAGTAGTTTTATTCAATATTGAGGTGATTTGAAGCAACTTGCTTGATTGGGTTTGAAAAAGATAGAAAAGAATAAATAACTAACTATACTATATGTGGGGGACTATTATGAGAAAGTATAATAGTGGATTAGTGAGCGCGGACTATGGAAGTCGCACCGCTGTAGGCAGAGAGACTGCTACAACAAACAATATGATGAAAAATAAACAATATAGTCAAGGATTGATGCGTTATGCCTCAATCCTATTGTGCATTCTCCTCATGACCGTCATGGGAAGTAGTAAAGCATGGGCGAAATCTTTCACAAGAACGTTCTATGAGATTGGCACAACTGCAAATCCTTGGACTGAGGAAGAACTCGCTACATGGACGCAAGGTGGAACACCGAAAATCACCGAAGGCGGATATGTAGAAATAACTGGCGGTAATGGCTCATACTCTACTTCAAAGAAAATATCTCCAGCTGCAGGAGCTACAGCTGTCCACGTGACTGCTGTATTCCGACTTCGCTCTAATACAGGTCGTTACTTCTATGAAGGAAATGCTAGTTATTTTAGGGTAGGTGATATTGTAATTGCACAAAATGACCAAGATAAAAAGCATGGATACGGTTTTTCTGGCTTGACAGGAATAGCTGGGGTCAGTACTTTTAGTGCTGGTGCATATCGAACAGATATAAATGAATTACCGTTCTTGAAAGCAGATATGGAGATTGATATTATCAATCATAAACTGCTTACCTTTCGTATATCATCAGAAAATGGACAAACGACTTATATTACAAAAACGAATGTAGATCTTCCAGAAAATTTTGACTGCACTGATATAGCTTTTGGCTATTTAAAAACAGGTAGTGTCAAAACAAATAATGCGGAACATTTAAAGTCCTTAGTTATTAAGGAAACTATAGACTTGTCTTCGTTGAATGTTACATATAATAAGAATGATGAAGTGGCAGAGGGAGAGAGTCAGTTTGAAAGAACAGTTGATTTGTCTGAAGCTTCTTCACTGCCTTATACTTTCTCATTACATTCTAATTCTTCTTTCTATAAATCTGGATATACTGTTACAAAGTGGAGTAATGGTGGTGTTGTTTATGAAGTAAATGGAAATGATTCCATATCTTTTGATAAATCGTATAATGCTGTATATACAGAGAATACCGTGTCTCGTTTAGACATAGTATCCACTGTTGATGCGAATTTTTCAAATATAACGTACACTTCTGATGATGCAGAGAAGTATTATGTGGTTCAGTCATCATTTAATGGTGAAAGTCAAGATGTAGGCATCAAGGTAGTTAATAAAACACTTACTTTTGAAGTACTGCCAGGATTGAAGATTACTTTCCCGACGGGTGAGGGGGCTAACTTCAGCAGTGAGAGTTCGGATTTCTCTGTTAGTGGAGATGTCTGGACTTATAATGGTGCATCTGGTGAGGTTACTATAGTTTGTAATTCTGATGATGCAAACTTGTCAACTTTGAAATTGACTTATCCTATAACTTCGAAGCCTGTAATACATACTGATATTGCCCAGGATGTATATGCCTTGTCTCTTAATGAGAGTAAGGAGTTGTCTGTAGGAGTATATAATGTGCCAAATGGCGGTTACCAGTGGTACAGAAATACTGTGGCTTCTACTGAGGGAGCTACTGCTATCAGTGGGGCAACAAGTGCTACATATACCGTGCCAACGACTACTGCTGGCAATACCTATTATTATTGTGTAGCGACCAACAGCGATGGCTCTGTCACGTCAAAGATAACTCATGTCTGTGTTCGTGACTATGTCACGTTTGATTTCACTTCTCTCACGGAGGATGAAATGCAATATACTACAGAGGGAATTAGAGGATATGCTGGTATAGAGCAGACTGCTAAGGACAATATAGAATGGGATTGTATGCCTGTTATGTATCCATATAGCCTTACAGGGTACATTGGCTTTATGACATCGGATTTGACATTCACCTCTGATCAAGGATTGATAAATACCAGAGGTACTGGTCCTCGTACCGTAATCTTCTACGACTTGAAGGCGGGAGATGTTATACAAATTCAAGGTGTGAATTTGGGGGGAGATCGCATTGCTAACAATGCTAACAACAATAAGTATGGGCGTGCAGAGTGTGACTCAGTAGTAAATGCGGATCATACAGAGATGTATGTAATAGTAAAGAGTGCAGGTGATGTGGCATATTTACTTGATAGAAACAAAGGAGCTGAAATACATTCTGTGAAGATTGTAAATAAATATTCACCTAGTTTGACTAAGGATCTTGATGGGGCTACACGTTCCATTACACGTGGTGACACTGAAAATATTAGTGTAGAAGCTCAGGCTACTGATACTAATACGTTGAGGTATCAATGGTATCGTAATGATACAAACTCAAATAAGGGAGGTGTGGCTATTGATGCAGAAGACAATCCAACTGCTGTAACAGCTGAAATCACAACTCTGCCTAATGAGTCTTACTACTATTATTGTGTCATATTCAATAGTGCTACAGGGGCGGCAGTTGCTACGACCAAGACTACTCACGTACAGTGTAAGCCACAGCTTACCTATGCCAATAATGATGCATCTGCCATTGGTGAGGTGCCTGCAAGCGAGATATTAGAGATAGGTGAGAAATTCACCGTGGTTAACCGCAACCGCATACTCTATAAGCCGGGATATACCCTTACGGCATGGACTGACAGCTTAAATAATAAATACGAGTTCGGACAGTCGTATGATATCGTCAACGACATCACGCTATATCCTGTATTCACTGCGAAGAAGCAGAAACTGCAGAACATCGTGAAGAACACCGAGATTACGTTTAACCTCGGCACTTCTGGTGATGCTCATCCTGTGACATGGACTGATGATAGCAAGTCACACTCAGTAGTAGTACAGGGTACCGTTTCTAACGAGACGCAGGATCTTGCTGCCATCGTAAAGACTACTGGTTATGATAACTCTACCGTGCGTGGTGCTTATGCTGCTATAGCCAACGGTACTACCATAACCCTGCCGGTGAAGTATTACAGTACCATTACCATAACTGCAAAGGAGGGCGAGACACCATCGGCTACGGTGGCAGCAACCGATATATCTTCTGTTGATAACAACACGATGACGCAAGATGGCAATGTGTTGACCTATCAATACAAGGGTGGCGATAGCATCCTCACTGTTACGCTCAGCGCAGGCAACTATGAGAAGATTGTCATTTCCAATGTTCCGTCAGGTGCAGGCATATTCCTCACTGATCTTGATGACAACTATTATACAGAAACGAATAAGAGTATTACCCTTAGTGTTGATGCTACTGATGGCGTTACGTATCAGTGGTATAAGAATACTACTGCTTCTAACACAGGCGGTACTATGATAGGTGGTGCAAATAGTTCTTCATATACTGTTAGCAGTTCTACATCAAAGAAAGAGTATTACTATGTAGTCATTCATAATAACTTCGGTGATGTGAAGTCTAATTGTGCTACAGTCAACTACTTCTCATACAAAACCCTTGATTTTGATGAATGGGATTTGAAAGATCTTAATGTATCAGCAGTGGGTAATGAGGGCGCAAACTTTAAGGTGAGCGGCTCAAGATACAGACTGTATGAATGGTTCTATCCATACGGACTGACAAGTTATGTCGCAGTGCAAAACTGGAGTCCTACGAATCCAAGTGGTAAAGAGGCTACAGGCATAGCAATTCGTACTAATAGAAATGATCTTTTGGGACTATATAATTTTGGTGGAGGTTTACGTTATCTAGCTATAGAAAATTTGGGAAAAGCGCAAAAGGTAACGTTAAAGGGTAATAACATGGCTGGAATGACGTTCTATCCTGATCCAGAGGCTGTTTTTGATAGAGAGGATGATGGTTCTCTTCCATGTGGTGCATATAAATATACCGTAAGTGATGATGGTACTCAGGTTGATTTTGAGATGCTAAGTGATGGCCATCTTGTCGTTGGACTAGGGAAAAACTTATATATAGCAATAAAGCAGATGATTCTTCCTGACAGGTTCGCTCCAATTATCACGAAGGATTTGGATTCTACTTATGTTGTTGACATGGGTGAACCTGTGCAACTCAAGATTGAAGCTGAATTAGCAGCAGATATAGATGGACATTCATTGACTTATCAGTGGTATAAGAATACGACTAACTCAAACAAGGGAGGCACTGCAATTGAAGGTGCGACAAGTCCTGCCTATACTATTACATCAGTAGGTGAAGGTTCATATTACTACTGCTTGGTTTATAATGCAGGTACTGGAACGATTACTCCGTCTTCTCCAGCGGCTGTTGGTTACTATGTTAATGTTGTGTTTGCCAACAATGTCGCAGACACAGAAGGAGAATGCCCAGAGACTATTAGGGCACAGGCAGGTCTGCCAATTACTATGCAGCCGAACCAAACACTGTATAAGAAGGGATATACTCTCACAGGATGGACGGATAATACTATGACTGTAAAGATAGGCGAGACATATACTCCTGCAACTAATGTTACGCTTTATCCTGTATTCACTAAGAATTCTGATGGAGTATCTCTTGCAGAGCGTGGTGAGGCTCTAAGCCAGACATGGCAGTTTGCCCAGGTTAATGGCGCTGCAAAATATACAGGTAATAAGTCTGCCAATGTCAATCAGGTATCTATTAAGGGTTTCAGCATTGACCTCGGCATAAAGATGAGTGACGGCGACAATGTAACGAGTGAGGCCTATGCTGCCGAGGGATGGATGGCAACGACAGAGGGTGAGTTCACCATACCTGTAGTGCGCAATGCCGTCGTTACCGTCAATGTCTATAAAACTGCTGGCATCACCATA
>CAMNCV010000170.1 GCA_946534585.1 uncultured Prevotellaceae bacterium | reverse complement strand
CTCGAAAGGTATCTGCTGTTCGTTGAGAAAGTTCATTGCCTTCTCCATTACGGGCATGTCACTTGTGCTGCCCATGATAATGCTTACTATCGGTTTCATAAGAAAGAAAACTCAACCCCTCCATAACCCCTCCCCTTTATCCCCTCCCGAGGGAGGGGGAAGGTATGCTTTTGCTATATACAAAGAGTTGTAGGTAGGTTGGTTGTTTTTTATTTAGTTTGTTATTTTTTAGTTTGTTTATATATTGTTCGTTCTTGGTTTTTATATATTTTATTCTCAACTTACCCCCACACAGGCCGTAACATATCCCTCCCCTCCCTCGGGAGGGGATTAAGGGGAGGGGTCGTGAGGGATTCTATATCACCACCCCCGTGAAGCCTGCCAGCACGCCGATGAGGTAACCTCCCACTATTTCTCCTAAGGAGTGTATGCGCAGTAGCATACGACTGGTGCCGAGCACTCCAGCGAGCAGTATGAGCAAACAGAGCCACCACAGCGGGTAGAAACCGAAGATGAGCGAGAAAGCCACTACTGCCCCCGTTGTACCGCCTATCGCCGCCGTATGTATGGATATCTTCCACCAGTGGTTTATTATGGCGCACAGTATCTGCACAATAAGTGCTGCTACCACTATTGAGCGCATGATGTGAGACACGTGTTGCACCTGCATGATATACAGGCACATGAAGTAGCATGCTATCGAAATGACATAGGGTATGTATCGCGCCTCACGCTGCACGAGTTTCAGTACGTGCCATCCTTGATAGTGGCGGTAGAGTCTGATTAGCGTGGTAGGCAAGAGACATGTAAACACCCACACCATCAGCAGCATGTGGAATTTATACCCCCAGTGGAGCATGCTCAGATAGGTAAACGAGAACAACGCCAGCAACCCCATGAGCGGCAGGTAGAATGGTGTGAATACAAGGCTGATATAGCTTGCCACCACAAGTATAAGGCGATTTCTCCTCACTGTCTGATCTGACTTTATTTACTGTTTGATGTTATATCGTATTATTTCCGTTTCCTCTGCTTCCGCTTACCGTCTGAGTGCCGCAACGGGTATGCCCAGTTGCTCACGATACTTTGCCACGGTACGACGCGCTATGGGATAGCCACGCTTTTTAAGTTCTGCCGATAGCTTTATGTCGCTCAGCGGATGCCCCTCGGGCTCGGCATCTATAAGTTCCTGCAACACGTTCTTTATCTCTCGTGTTGACACTTCTTCACCCCCTCCTACGTTATAGGCCACAGAGAAGAAATCCTTTGCACGTATCGTGCCCCATGGAAACTCCACGAACTTGGTACTACATACGCGTGACACGGTAGATAGGTCAACGCCTGCTATGTCTGCTACGTCTTTCAATTTCATAGGACGCAGGTCGCTATCGTCGCCTGACAGTATGTATTTGCGTTGTAATTTGATTATGGCGTACATGGTAGCCGTCATTGTGCGCTGCCGCTGCCGTATCGCTTCTATGTATGAGCGTGCGCGGCTAACTTTCTGTTGCGCATAGAGCAGTCCCTCCTTGTCGGTGCGTGTCATTGACTGCGGGTTCTGCCTATAGGCTTCTATCATCTCTTCAAAATCACGCGAGACGTGCAATTCCGGCACTTTGCCATGGTTAAGCGTAAGCTGTATATTCTCATTATCATCGATGGTTATCACAAAGTCTGGTGTAACCTGTTCGGTGCTGCGTCCCATCGTTTCGCTCATGGCTGCGCCAGGACGCGGGTTCAACCGCTGTATCTCATGAAACACTTCTTCTGCCGTAGCACTTCCCATCTGCATTTCCTCAGCGATGCGATGCCAGTGCTTACGCGTAAAATCGTCCCAGTGGTTGCTAACCACCTCATGCATCAGTTTTGTGATGTACGTAGATTTCTTGCGCAGTATCTGTATCTGCAAGCATTGCTGCAGCGATTGCGCACCGATGCCTGGAGGGTCAAAGCCCTGCAAGACGGTGAGCACACGCTCCACTTCGTCCGTACTCACATCGATATATTCATGTATCGCAATATCGTCGCTAAGCGATGCAAGGTCCTTGCGTAACAGTCCGTCACCATCGAGTGAACCAATAAGATAGTCCATGACAAGCTGTTGCCGCTCTGTGAGGTCGTGTTCACCCACCTGCTCATGCAATGAATCATAGAATGACTCGCTATTTCCCCACACTCGTTCCTCCTTGCGCTCGTCATCAGCCGACTGATTGTTCTGGCGTATATAGTCTGAGGTATCTATGCGGTCATCGCTATCCATGGATTCGAGCACACTGTCGAGTTCATCCCTCCTGTCAGCAGTTTCCTTACTCTCTTGACTATCGGCATAGTCGGCAACGTCTGGATAATCGGCGGTATCAGAATTATCATGATATTCGGATATATCGTCAGCATTATCTGACGCCTCCAGCGCCGGATTCTCATCAATTTCCCCCTGCACGCTTTGCTCAAACTGCGTAAGGGGCATCTCCAGCAAGCGCATCACCATCACTTGCTGAGCATTGAGCGTGTGTATCTGACGCAGTTCCTGCGTCTGCTGTTGCTGTTGTATGTTTACGAGTTCCTGTGCCATTTTAGAATAAGTGCAAAGTTAGTAATTTTTTCGCACACTGCAAAATTTTTCGACCTTGCTTATAGAATAAATCACACAATTCCGCTTTAGCGAGCCTTACTTACCGAGGGCGACAAGAAAGCTTATGTAATAAATAGGATATCATGCACTAAACCTACGTCATCATGCAATACAACATTATAAAAATAATTATGCAATTACTCTCGCAACCCGCGAGATGTTAAAATATATTTCTTTTCTTGCGTAATTCATAAACTTTTTATAAATTTGCAACATCCCTCACGCCGATGGTGCGACGCAAGTCACATCGGGAAAAGAATCTGTAGCAATGGCCACGGATTGCAATGAGGATACCATATATGGAAAAGGCGTTTATCATGCGCTTTGTTCCTGACATACCGAAAGCGTAGGAAACTTTTATTACTGTCGGGGAACATAGCAACGATGGATGCCCATGGGTATGATGTAACCATCCCCCAAGAAACTGTCCACTGCTCCCCTCCCATGGATGAGGAGGTGTTGGTGGTATGGTTTCCCCTCCTTGAGAGGGGAATTAGGGAGGTGTTCATTCATATCGGCGTGGGAGTCTTGAGTTGCTCGTTTCGACAGTAATGGGCAAATCCTACGGCCTCGGTATGTGGAATGAGCAACGGATACAGTCTCCACGCTTTTTGTTTTTATATGGCCACAATAATCTAACCATTCTCAAACCGCCAACTGTGGAGACTCGCTGGCATCATTTATTGCCTTGAAAATGTCAACACACATAGGTCTTCTTCCCATTTATAAGCAGTGTATAATGTCTGTGCGCTTGCGTTTGTGTATGTTCATATTGTTTTTGGGCATCACAGGTATTGTGTATGCTCAGGACAAACTCACATTCAACATTGTCAGTTGCGAACTTGACAATCTTGACTTGACGGCGCAGAGCCGTAAAAGAACAGATGGTAACGGAGACCTTTATGCCATCATAAAATTCAAGGATATTGACGGTAATGCCGACCTTGACCGTTTCACTTTCGATTTCGGCGCACTGAGACATGAGGTTGACAGAAACCACGACGGAGAGCTGTGGATATACGTGCAGCGCAACGCCAAAACCGTAACCATTAAGCATCCACGATATAAGACTATTGAGAAATATGACCTCGGCACAACAATTCAGGCAGGCAAAACCTATGTAATGAAAATCACGATTGACGGCAGAGTAAAACAAAACATAGAATATGCCCTGACGAAACAGGTGTTGCAGTTCAAAATAAAGCCTGTTGGTGAGAATGCTATGGTAAAAGTAAAGAAAACGGATACAGAGGGTGACTATGAGATTTGGGGAGCAGTGGATAATACAGGTTCCATTGACAAACTTCTTGATTTCGGTACATACGACTATATCGTCAGTGCCCCTGACTATATTTCTTCCGAAGGACGAATCAAATTATATGATTCCAAGCAGCCACACGTTGAGAATGTGACTCTCAAACCTGACTTCGGATTTCTTACCGTAGAAGATACACATGGAATCTCTGGTGCACAGGTATTCGTAGATGGTGAGTTCGTGGGCAATATACCGTTTAAAGACTTCAACAAGAGATGGAGGTGCGGCACGCATACCCTGACCGTGACAAATGGAGATTTATACAAACCGTATAGCAGCACGTTCACTATTACTCGCGGCGATACGGTGCGCATGCGGCCACACCTTACATCTGACTTTGCTGAAACTACAATCAAAGTAGAGGATAGCAAAGATGCAGAAATACTCATTGACGGGAAACACCGTGGGCAGAATTATTGGAAAGGCCCGCTGAAGGCTGGAAGATATGTTATCACGGCAAGGAAAGAGAATCATCGCGAGACAAGCATGAGCATAGAAGTAAAAGTTGACAGAATGGAGACGTTCACCATTCCTGCACCGGAACCAATAACCGGCTCGGTATATGTCAGCAGCAGACCATCTGGTGCGACCATTAATATTGACGGAGAATTTAAAGGCAATACCCCCCAACTAATTCCAGATGTCATTATAGGAGAACATAAAGTTACCCTCGCACTGTCTAATCACAAAACAGAACAATACAATATTAGTGTAAAAGAAGGCGTGACAGAAAATGTCGAGGGTGTCCTCAGTGACATTGCCCGCATGAAGATAGACAGCAAGCCTACGAATACGGAAATCTTCATAAACGGTTCTTCTGTAGGCCGCACTCCTTACGAGCGTGAGATGCCATCAGGAGACTACCATATATTATTGCGTCAAAAGAAATATAAATCATTTAGCGAGATGGTTCACCTTGACAGTTCTACGCCCAACAAGACGATAACGCTCGTCAGACAATACCAGCAGCCCAACGCCTTCTACATACAGCCTTTCATACAGGCAGGGCAGAGCATGGCTTTCGGCGGTAGTATCGGTGGTTTTATCTGCAACGTCAACGTGGAGGGGTTCTATGCCATGGGCATGACCACAAGTGAAATGATATACTGGAACACAAAGGCAATAAACCAACAACCATGTGGCTACACCTACAAATCAAGCACAATAGGCGTAAGGTTAGGATACGGAATCACACCATCTGCACGCATACGGCTGACGCCACAGTTGGGAGCGAATATCGTCAACCTGAAAGCTGACGAGACATACAATGCCACAAGTTCATTCGATGCCTCTAAGGCGTATGCCGTAAGCATTGCTGGCGGCGTGAAGTTTGAGTACGCCCTGATTGACTGCATAGGAGCTTTCATCACAGCAGAATACTCCATGGCAATGAAGAAATCAGATTATTTCAATGCAATGGAGGATGTCTCTACACAAATCAAAGGTTTTGCATCTGGATTTAACGCAAGAGCTGGAGTGAGTCTGTTTTTCTAAATACCATACACAACATGAGGAAAATAACTTTATACATATTGTCAGCAATAATTCTTGCAGGATGCACCGAGAGCCAGTTCGATGCGTCTCGTACTCCATCACTGCACAAACGCTACCTTGTTGTCAGCACAACAGCATTGGATTTTGGTGCCATTGCCTCAACAAAGACCGTGGAGGTGAAAGCCGATGCCACGCCGTGGCAGACGAGCATCCCTGTTACGTGGATATCCGCATCACCGTCTTCAGGCAGCGAAACTGCAACGGTATCATTCACTGCTCAGGATAATCCCGATGCAGACAATGCCCGTGTATGCATCGCAGAGATAGCAACAACCGTGAGCGACTGGGACGTATCCTATCCCGTGGTCATCACCCAGCGCAAGGCACAGTCGGTATTGTCGTTCACACAGTCAGAATTTGTATGTGCTGCCATCGAGCAAGATCATGACATTGCATTGAATAGCAATTGTGAATACATCATAAACAACACAGGAGAAGAATGGCTGCATGTTTTGTCAAACTCAGCTAACGGCATTACGCTGCACGCTGATGAAAACAACAGTGGCGGAGAGCGTACCGCCATCATTACGATTACTGCAAAATCAGATAGGGGAACGACCAGTTCCCTTACCGTCAGACAGAAAAAGGCTGGCATCAGTTCGTCAACAGCCACGCTCACCTTTAACCCACAATCGACAGCACAGAGCATTACGGTTTATTCCGATGCTGCATGGAACTCCACGGCATCGGCATGGCTGTCGGTCTCTCCGGCTTCAGGTCCTGCCGGCACACAGACGGTGGTCATCACAGCTGCTAATAATGCATCTGTGAACAGTCGCACTGGTTCAGTGTATTTCACCATACATGGAGACAACAACATAGAAGTTCCCGTTGCACAGAAAGGAGTGGAGTTCAGTCTGTCGAAACAAGAAATGCCTTTTACTTCCTTTGCCTCCAGTTATTCATTCGATATTACGTCAAACGTTGCGTGGTCTGTTACTTCCAAACCTGAATGGATAACCCTCAGCAATACATCGGGCGAAGGAAACGGCTCTATTCAGGTAAGCGTTGGGGAGAACAACACTTCCATAGCAAAAAACGGAAAGATAGAAATTGCTACCGCTGATGGCGTGGTAAGTAAAACGATAGCTGTATCGCAGGAAGCAAAGACAATAGACTTTGCTGACAAAACACTCACCTATAACTATACCAAAAACACACAAACAGTTACTTTCACTACCGACGGAAGCTGGACAGTCACTAAGGATGCAGACTGGATAACCATTGACAAGCAGTCAGGTTCGGGTAATGGAAGCATAGCCATAACCACGGATGAAAACATGACGCTCGCTGAACGCCGTGGCACTGTAACTGTCAACATTGCCGACAAGGTGTTCACCATTGGTGTTCGCCAACAGTGTAAGAATCTCACCCTGTCCTCTTCTGCCTTTGACTTTTCTGCCTTAGGGGGACAGACAAGTGTTTCCATCACATCCAACACGAGTTGGACTGCAAGCATTGCGGATGGTGCCGACTGGCTGACCATCACTCCTGCATCTGGTACAGGAAATGCAAACATCTCTATCAGTGCCGCAGAGAACGCCACTGCCACCGCAAGGACTGGTCGCATCTTGGTTGAGATACCTGGTGTGCACACATACGTCATCGACATTACGCAGGCTCATAAGTACATTAAGACAGACATGGCATCCGTCGATTTCACGCAGTCGGGAGGTCAACTGTCGTTCACCGTAACGTCTGACGGCACATGGGAAGCCAGCCGTCTTGGTACATGGTTCGGCTACACCCGAAGCGGCAATGTAATAACCGTCGTTGTCCCTGAAAACAACACAGTAGCAAACCGCACAGGAGCCATCACGCTAACGTTGATGAATGTCACTGGCGGCACATACTCAGTGCTCGTACCCGTGACGCAGACTGCATCGGACAGCGTGGGCAATGCAAAAGAAAGTGGAGTAATTTTAAATTTGAAGTAAAGAAAAGATATGTTATACCATTATACGACATTAGAGACCTTTATCAAAATTCTTGAAGGAGTAATGATGTACGATAACGAATATGTTTTGAAATTTCGTGCATCTCGTGTAGATCAAGTTAATGACCCTACGGAAATGACTCCTGATATCAAAACATTGAAGGATATTCTCCATAACAAATCAGAGATAAAAGATATAGATAAATACTTAGCATATATAGACACAGTTAATGAAAGTGATTTCCATGATATATTAAACAAAGAAAAACAAGATCGCATGCCATATGTGATATGCTTTTCTGAAAAACGAGATTATTTACCTATGTGGTCTTTGTATGGAGACAAACATCATGGTATTTGTATGTGTTTTGATGACGACATAATACAGGAAACTCAAAAATACTATTATGAACAACATAATAATAAGATGATTCTAACAGGGGGTAAAGTATCATACAAAAGACATTGGAAATCAAAAGTCATACATGGGATTATAGAAACTGTACTTATGCCAGACAGTAAAGATAGTGGTGACGAATTAGCATTGCTCTATTTAGCAGCATTCCCCTTTATCAAAAACGCAAATTATAGTTATGAACATGAACATCGAATTTGCCTGTATAATTTCAAGAAGTACTCCACACCAGAAATAAATAGAATGGTAAAATATGATAAAGAGAAACCATATATTGAAGTGAATATTCCTTTGTCAGCATTAAAAGGTGTTATATTAGGAACAATGGTACCATTCGATTTTTTCAAGAAGTCTATCGAAACTTATCTACGTGAAAAGTTTAATACAAAATTTAAAATATCAAAGTCAAAAATACCATATGGTCATGAATAGAATACTTGTTACATTACTCTCTCTACTGACTTTTATGTCCATGGAGGCTTCTACTATCTTAGTCGAATGGAGTGGTAGTGAAGGCATAGGTAAAACCAAGAATTTTACTGGAAACGCAGGGGATATACTTGAATTCCGTTGCTCTGGTGCCTTGCCATATCGTGATGATTATGTAAAAATCTATTTGACAGTTGATGGAATACGACATGAAGTAGTTAATTATGACTATTTCTCCAATCTTTCAACTAAAAGCTATAAAATTATTTACTTTCAGCTTCCAGAAAGTAAGGACTATTCTTTGTCATATGATTGTAACGCATCTAACACACTCCGTATAAGAGTGGATTTAATTTCTGTAGAGGGTAGTGATTATAATACATCATTATCGAATGGAACAGAGTTTCATTTGGATGGGTTTCACTATAAATACAATAATAATGTATTGTCCGTATGTCAGTGTTCTTACTATCAGTATGATGGTGACATAGTTATACCAACATCGATTACATATCGTGGTGAAAACTATGTTGTAAAGGAGATAGAGAAAGATACTTTCTATAAATGTACTGGTATTAGTACGGTATATTTAGGGGATTCTATATCAACCATGGGTAGTAGCGTTTTTGAAGGATGTACTTCATTAAATGAAGTTCATCTGCCTACAAATCTTACATCCATAGGTGACCGTCTTTTCTATCAGTGCAGTAACCTAACCTCTGTAGTCATACCTTCTAATGTTACAACTATTGGTTCTCAGGTATTCTATGAGTGTAAGAAATTAGCCTCAATGACAATTCCAGATAAAACTACGGTAATTGGTACCCAAGCCTTTTATGGCTGCAATAGCCTCAACTCCGTAGTTATACCTGATAATGTAACTAAAGTTGGAGTTTCGGCTTTTTTTGGTTGTAGCGGTTTGAAAACAGTATCCATAGGACGTAATATAACAGAGATTGGTGGCAGCACATTCATGGGATGTAGTAGTCTGAGTTCTATAGTTATACCGTCTAATGTCATATCAATTGGTAACAACGCATTTTGCAGCTGTAGTGGATTAACCACGATAACCATACCAGACGAGGTGACAAGCATCGGCGAGAAAGCTTTTTATGGTTGTAGTGGTCTTGAATCTGTTACTATTGGTCGTGGTGTGACGAACATTGGGGATTATTCGTTTGATGGTTGCACAAATCTGAAATCAATAACCTGGAATGCACAGAACTGTTCAAACTTTTCAAGTAATGTCTTTAATAATACGAAAACACAGATAACAGAATTCATTATTGGTGATGAGGTGACAAATATTCCCTCCAATCTATGTAATGGAATGAGTGGTTTGAAATCGATAGCCATACCAGACAATGTAACGACGATTGGCGAGGCTGCCTTCAAGGGTTGTGGCATTTCATCTGTGTCTATTGGTAATGGTGTAACTTCCATTGAAACGCAAACATTCCGTGGCTGTCCCAATCTGAAAACTCTAACTATTGGTCATAATGTAGAATTCATTGGGGGGAGTGCATTTCTTGATTGCAGTAGTTTGGATACCCTCATTATTCCAAACAACGTAACAACCATCGATTTATGGGCATTTGGTGATTGCAGTAGTCTTATACATGTAACCATTGGTAGTAATGTAAATCAAATAGGGAGGTACGTTTTTCAAGGATGTAATAATCTTTCGTCAGTGGTATCCTATGCATTAACTCCTCCTACTGTAGGAAGTGACGCTTTTTCTGTCTACGGAAACCTGTATGTACCCAAGGGTACAAAAGGACTGTATGCTTCTGCAGACATTTGGAAAAACTTCAACATTATTGAAATGATTGATGCAGAAGCAATTTCAATAAATCAAAAGAGCTGCTATATTAATGTTGGAGAAACGCAACAACTGGATGTAACAATAATGCCTGATGGTGCAAATGAAAACGTCAGTTGGAGTTCAGATAACAGCAATTGCGTGGAGATTGACCAAGACGGCATTATAACAGGAAAGAAAATAGGCGAGGCAACCATCACTGCCAAAACCACCGATGGAACAAATCTTACATCGACGTGTAAAGTATATGTGAGAATCCCTCTATCAAAAGTTTTATTGGACAAACATTCTGTTACCATTTATACAGAAGGAGACATTTCGCTTATAGCATCTGTATCGCCAGAGAGTGCCACATACAAAACCATAAATTGGACATCAAGCAAACCATCCGTCGCTACGGTTGATGAGAACGGAAAAGTGACAGCAGTGTCGAACGGTACAGCAAAAATATATGCGAAGAGTACTGACGGCACGAACCTCTGCGACAGTTGCACCGTCACGGTCAAGACTCTCGCGAAATCCATACAGATGAGTAAGAGCAGTCTTGACATGATTGTTGGCGAACAGATGTCGTTAAGTACAACTGTCCTGCCTGCAACCACTTCTGACAAACGCTGCACATGGACTTCAAGCAATCCAAACGTTGCTACTGTTTCAAGTAGTGGCAATGTGACCGCCGTATCTACAGGTGTGACCACAATAACTGCCACGACAACAGACGGCAGCAACCTGACTGCCAAAAGCTCTGTCACGGTAACCAATCCCGTCATCTCCGTTTCACTGAACAAACAGGTGACATCTCTCTACGTAGGGCAGACCACAACATTGATACCATACTGTGTTCCTGAAAATGCAGACAATACATACATAACGTGGGCATCAAGCAATGAAACAACAGCCGTAGTACAGAATGGAGTCGTTACGGCAAAGGCTTTGGGAACTGCCGTCATCAGTGCAACTTCCGTCACGGGCAAGACCGCTAAATGTACAGTGAATGTGGTACCAACGCCTGCTGCTGGCATCGTCCTGAATGCCACGACACTGGCCATGACGGTAGATGAACAGTTTAATCTGACGGCAACAGTGAAACCAGATGACACGACAAACAAAACCGTGAAATGGACATCAAACAATGTAAATGTCGTTGCCATATCATCAGACGGAAAAGTAACAGCAAAGAAATCGGGTACGGCAATAATAACGGTGCAAACAACTGACGGCAGTTCGCTGTCTGCAACATGCACCATTGTTGTGACATCACCTGTGAGAGCCATATCCATGAACAAACAGGAAGCAGGAATGTTTGTAGGAGAGTCTGTTCAGATAACCGCCAGTTGCTCACCGCTGGATGCTGACAATACCACAGTATCATGGACTTCAAGTAATAATAATATAGCTACGGTTTCAATGGATGGAAAGATAAAGGCAGTCGGTGCTGGTGTTGCCACTATTACTGCTACGACAACAGACGGCACAAACCTGTCTGCCAGCTGTAGGGTGACTGTCAGCAAAAACAATCAGACAATTACGTGGAACCAGACATTCACAGACATAGCTTACGGAGGAGAAATGATACCGTTGGATGCCACAGCCACAAGTGGAATGAAAATAAGATATAAGTTAAACGATGAAAGTGTGGCAGTTATCTTCGACCTTGGTGACGTGGTGTATCTCAACCCCGCCAACTGTGGTAAAACCACTATCACAGCCTGGCAGGAAGGTAACTATGCATACGAGAAAACAAAAATGACGAAAGAGGTGACGGTGACAGATAAAGTATGTAATCAAATGAGTACCTTGGTAGCATACTATTCCAATTCCTCTGCGGTATCAAGTATAGTAGTAGAACTGGCAAACCAACTTGCACACACCTCGACTTCTGTTACTACAAAGGACATTAAATCTGTGAATGGAGAAATGAATCTGGCCGACTATGGCGCCGTTGTTATGGTGTATCCACTATGTGACGGTCACATGGCAGAACCGATGTTGAACTTCCTAAATGCCAACAGTAAGTCAATGACCGGCAAGGCTGTCAGCTATGTTGAATATGGTGAGAAAACTGTAACGTCAGCCAATGCTAAGGCACTGCACATAACTGTAGATGACCTTGAAAGGAAAGATGATTTGATTAGTGAATGGATATATAGGCAACAGCCTACCTCTATACAGTCTATATCAAGTGGCAAGGCGACAGCTAACAACATGCACGACCTGCAGGGCAGGAAACTGACAAAAGCGCCAAGACGTGGCATATACATAGAAAACGGTATAAAGAAAATACGATGAAAGAAACAAAGAGGAAATATCTCATAATACTGACCTTACTCTGTGTCAGCATGTGTGTAAATGCCCAGAACTGGGACTATATCACCAGTTCTGGTGAATACTACTATGGTGAGGCGATGGCAAGCACCGAAGGGGAGGCCGACAAGGAGGCTCTGTCGCACCTGTGTTCAATGATAGCCGTTCACGTGTCAAGCGACTTCAATGAGATATATGAGAGCAAGAACGAGGGCAACGCCATGACACACAACGAACACGTAGCGCAGTGCATACAGACCTACACCACATCCACGCTGACAAACTGCGAACGCATGACGCTCGGAAAGGAACCGGCAGTCACCGTGCGCAGATGGATGAAACGCTCTGAACTGGCCGATGTATATGCCATGCGCATTGAGAAAGCAAAAGACATGGCTTACATGGCAAAAGAGGCCTTGGACGGCAACAAGATAGGCATGGCTCTGCAATACTATTACTGGGCATACTCACTGATACGCTCACTGCAGCATCCTGGCGAAGTGAAAGACGATGACGGACACGTACTCGTAAACTGGATTCCCACACAGATGCGCTACATACTGAGCGACATAAAGGTAAGCGTGGCGGCAAGCGACGGTGAGAACGTGGACTTGAATTTCAGCTATAAGGGCAACAGCGTGGCAGAGATAGAATTTAATTACAACGATGGCAGAGAGACATGCACCGGTAAGGCGAAAGACGGCAAAGGCACCATGCAGATGATACCGGGATATGACGGCAACGTGTACCACATTGACATAGAGTATGAATACAGAGGACTGTCGCGCGGTGATGCCGAGATGGAAAGCGTGTTGAATGTAGTGGGCAGGAAACCTTTGCCCGAGGCTGCAATAACGCTGAGTGCTGCGGAAAAGAAACGTGAGGCACGCGTGAGCGATGCCCATATTCCACCGAAGCAGGCTGCCACGACTGTTACCGCAAGACAAAAAATCACTCCAGAGAAGACAATGGAGAATGTCATAAATGCCATACGCGGGAAACGCCACACCGATGCCTACAGGTATTTCACTCTTGACGGCAGGGAGATGTTCGACAAACTGATAGGCTATGGCAAAGGGCGCATAATAGGAACTCCACAGATTACCTATCACAAGACAAATAACGGCAGGACGGTAGCAAGAGGACTGCAGATGGGTTTCTCGTTTCGCAACGGCACGAAGACCACATTCGTGGAAGACGTAGTGTTCTCTTTCAACCAAAACGGAAAGATAGACAATGTTGCTTTCGGACTTGGCCATGATGCTGAAGGCGACATACTGCAGAAGAAGGTAGCATGGAGAGAGGACATGCGTGAGCAACTTGTGGAATTTCTTGAAAACTATAAGACGGCATACTGTCTGAAGCGACTGGATTACATAAAGGACATCTTCGCTGATGATGCCGTAATCATTATAGGCAATGTGACGAGAACCTACACCAGGCAGAGTGGCGACAACGGCAAAATGACCCTGAAGGGCAAGAATATCATAACAATGAACAGATACACCAAGGATACATACATAGAACATCTGGCGCAGTGCTTCAGGAAGAATGAGTTTATCAACGTGCGCTTCACGCACAGCGACATACAAAAACTTGAGAAGGAAAACAACAAGGACATAGTATGCGTACAGTTGGCACAGGATTATAACTCCTCATCGTATGCAGACAAGGGGTATCTGTTTCTCATGATAGACATGGCGGATGTAAACGCACCATACATAAAGGTACGCACATGGCAGCCGGAGCCAGACCCAAAGTTCGGATACTACAATGCTGGAGACTTCTATGACGACTGATTAACTCCATATTTTATAAACCTTAAAAAAGAAATGAAGATGAAAAAGACAATCATTATGATGGCCATTGCCATCGCAACCGCAACCGCTGCGTTTGCCCAGGGGGCGAAAGAACTTGCAAAACAGCAGAGGGAACTGAATGAAATCAACATGAAATTGCTGAATGCAAAACCTTCAAAGGATGCAAAGAAGCAAGAGAAGGAACTGAAAAAGGCTGGATGGATGGTGTCTGCCGGTGGCAAAACCATTGCAAAGCAGATTACGGAGGCACAGTTGCTTGGGGAGGAGCTGATGGCTGACGAGGCCGGCAATCCGACGAAGCGTTACATACTGCGTTCTGCTCAGTCTGTGGCTGGCACATACAACGCCGGTATGGCAACGGCACGTGCCAATGCCCAAGTGGAACTGGCTGCAATGTTGGAAACGAAAGTGGCTGCTGCCATGGAAACGAAGATAGACAATCAGCAGACCTCCTCAATCTCTGCCAACACCGTGGAGAAATTTCATGAACGTGCCAAGTCTATCGTTGACGCAGCACTGACAAACACGTACACGGTGCTCTCCATCTACCGCACTACACAGCAAAACAATTTCGAAGTGCAAATACAGGTGGCCTTTGACAAGAAGGAACTGGCTGCACGTTTGAAGAGAAACCTTCAGAAACAGCTTGAGCAGGAAGGTGATGATGACCTCAACGACATTGTTGATCAGGTAATGAGGGGAGAATTCTAAAATCAGCAGCAATGAGAATAGTATGACTTTAGAAAACTGATGAAAGATAAATCGAGGCATGCCGTATGACATGCCTCGATTTTGTCTTTATACCATTTCCCGTGTGCCGTTGCACTGGGGATAGGCGGAGCAGCTCCAGAACTCCTTGCCGGAGTTGATGCCTTTGCGCGCCATTCTTTTTATCATGGGTTTGCCGCACTGCGGACATTGTGGGGCGGCATCCTGTCTGCTCTTGTCTGCTCGGTATGCCAGACGCTCCTGCGTCAGTGCCTCGGTG
>CAMNCV010000169.1 GCA_946534585.1 uncultured Prevotellaceae bacterium | reverse complement strand
CTGTGTCCACTCATCCTTGTTATAAGCGAACTTGGCAGTAGTACCAGCGGCAACATCGATTACAGCCTTTACATCAATGAAAGTGTCACCGATTGTAGCCTGACCTACAGTAAAACCAGAACCGTTAAACTTCTGGCTGCCCTCGTTCACGCAAACCGGGAACTTAACTGTCGTAATTTCTGTACGGTCTGCAAGAGTTACAGTATTCTCTGTGAACACTGGCTTGAGAGTGATATCCTCCTCGCCAAGTGTTATCTTCTGACCAAGAGTATATACATTTGTGCCGTCAGTCCAGCCAGTAAGTGTATAGCCCTCCTTATACAAAGAAGTATTCTTTGCCAACACTGTATAAGTATCACCTGCGGCGTATGTGCCTCCTGTGGTCAGCAGCGCGCCCTCACACTCTACACCGTCGAGAGAGTAAGTCACATTAACGGCAGTAGCCTCAATAGCCTTAACGCCGATATATGGCAGGTAAGAGTTGTACTCCAGTGTAAGCGTAGTGGCCTCACCTGTATATTTCATTGTCACAACACTGCTGTGATCCTGTTCCCAACAAGTGTTATCTTTAACGAGTGAAGCAGAAGCAACTTGTTCACCAGCTGCATTCTTGAGAGTAGCAGTTCCAGAACCATAGTAGCAGTTACCCAACGACACCTCGACAGGTCCCTCTACCTTGAATGTAGCCTTTGTGCCATTCCAGCCATGTGAGTTCCAGTATTTGCCCGCAAGGTGGATGATGTTTGTTGCAACGGCTTCGGCCTCAACCTGCTCCGCCGAACCGTCTTCGTTAACCTTTACATAGATATCCTGTGCAGTCTGTTCTACAGCCTGCTCCGTTGTCAGGATACTCACCAGGTTAATGCCGAAGTCATGGAACGATGCCCCTGACTCACCATCAGCTTTCAATGTCTGTGTGGCAGCATCAGCCCCTGATGAGCCTGCACCAATCACTGACCTTGCCGCCAATGCACTAAATGTTACTCCCAGTATTGCCAGAAGCAACCAGACGAAACGTCTAAAGTAATTTTTGGTCATTTTATTAAATTTTTAGTTAGTATAAACTTATTTCTTGCAATTATTACAACTCAATTACTTTCAAGGAAGCAATTTGGCACAAAGTTAACAAAAAAACTTGATATTAAGCAATTTTCTATACCAATAATACGATTTTACCCCTTTTTTAACACAAAATAACCACCACCGAGATAACAGAATGAAGAAATTTAGCAACTGAAGAATTGAAGAAAAAAGAACTGAAACCACAAGCGGATTCCAGTTCTTCAACTATTGAACTATTTCAATTATTTATCTTCGCTTTTAAATAAGATGTGCCTGTCCTATGAAGTAGAGCAGTGTATAGCCCAGCACCATTGATATAACACCAGTGATGATACCTATCTTAGCCATATCCTTCTGCTCCACGAGGTTTGTAGCATAAGCCAGTGCATTCGGCGGAGTAGAAATAGGCAGTATCATAGCACTTGAAGCTGCTATGGCCACACCGATGAGCACGGTAGATGTGCCTCCGATGGCATCAAGCGTGTCACCCATTGCAGCACATACTACGGCAAGGATAGGCATGAGCAGAGCTGCAGTAGCAGAGTTGCTGATGAAATTACTGAGTGCATAGCAGATAAGTCCTGAGAGCACAAGTATAAAAACAGGAGAGAAATCACCAAACGGTATGCTCGCCACAGCCAACTTTGCCAAATCCGATGCGTTAAGACCATATCCCAAAGCGAAGCCACCTGCTACCATCCAGATTACTGACCAGTTGACCTCTTCAAGGTCCTTACGGCTGATTACGCCTGTGAGAGAAAAGATGACAAACGGAATGAGTGCTACTGTATATGAGTTGATACCCGTAACGGTGTCGAGCAACCAGAGCAACACGGTAATGGCAAACGTAACCACTACTATCCTTGAATGTATGCCCTGCTTCATGCCACCCTCTATGTGAAGTTCAATGGTCTTCTGTGAGAATGGGAACATCTTACGGAGTAATATCCAACTGAGGAACAAGAGAACGGCTACGAGTGGCACCATAAAGAGCATCCACTGTCCGAAACCTATGCCGAGGTTCAATCCTTCGGGGTCGTTAAGATATTTCAGTGCAATGGTATTAGGCGGTGTGCCTATCGGCGTACCCATGCCGCCGAGGTTTGCAGCTATAGGAATAGATAATGCGAGGGCGATACGTCCCTTTCCGTTAGCTGGTAATTGCTTGAACACCGGCGTAAGGAATGTCAGCATCATAGCAGCCGTAGCGGTATTGCTGACGAACATTGAGAAGAGACCCGTAATAAGCAGGAAACCCAGCAACACGTTCTCACTCTTAGTGCCGAATGGCTTAAGCAAACTCTTGGCCAACTGTGCATCAAGACCTGTCTTTGTTGCCGCAATGGCAAGTATGAAACCTCCGATGAAAAGCATGATGACAGGATCTGCAAAACATGCCATTACACCTTTATATGATAGCAGTGCGCCTACTTGCTCTTCGTCACACATCCACTTTATGCCTGAATCACTACAGAATAGCAACATCATTCCAATAATGGCTACCGATGTAGCCCACGAGGGCACCACTTCCATCACCCACATCAATGTAGCGAAAGCAAATATTGCAATAATACGCTGCTGCACAATGGTGAGTCCGTCAATGCCGAAAGCCGATGTCGGCAGGTTCCAAATAACGAGAGTAACGATTGCCACTATGATGGCTTCTGCTACCTTCTTTGCCACACGAGAAGGGTGTGACTTCTTCTCCTGACGCATCTTGTGGTATGCGTCAATGAGGTGAATACCATTAAAACTCTTAAACATTTTCTGTACTTAGTAATCTTTTATATTGTTTGTTTTGATACTTACTTTTCCAACATCGCTCTCGACTTTCGGATTGCAAAATTACTTTTTTTTCATGAGAAAAGCGAACATTAACGACGAAAATGTCTTTTTATGTTAATAAAAACACCACCTTGCAGCATTATGCTTGTTTTTTGCAACATTCATGTTTCAAAATTTCATTTCCCTACCACACCCCATACACTATACTTATTATTTGCTTACTCTTCTTTCATGAGACTCTGCCTACACTAAAAATAACGAAGATAAAGACATATAAAAGATGTTATATTTGGCAATTTAAACAAAAATAAGTAACTTTGCAATGCAAAACAAAACAACGTCGCAAGCAATATCAAATACAAATACTATTTATACACATAACATCATGAAGAAGAATATTATTCTGTTTCTCTCCCTATTCCTTTCATCTGCTCTCACCGTCAGTGCCGCACGCCAGACCGACCGCGAATATTGGGCTGAGCAGGCTTGGCGCATGGCTGCGCCAGTGCTTGAGCCTATGTCGCGTGGCAAACTGCATGAGGAGATGCAGATAGAGGTCAGTCCGTCGTTTGACAAGCGCGATCGTCGCGTCACTTATATGGAGTGCTTTGGCCGACTGATGGCTGGCATATCACCGTGGTTATCCTTGCCTGACGATAACACAAAAGAGGGGAAACAACGCAGGCAACTGCGCGAGTGGGCTCTGAAAAGCTATGCAGAGGCGGTTGACCCGCAGTCTGGCGACTACCTGCTGTGGCGCAAGGAGGGACAGCCACTCGTTGATGCTGCCTACATAGCCGAGAGTCTGTTGCGCGGATATGACGCTTTGTGGTTACCGCTCGACTCCATGACCAAGGCACGATACATCGAAGAGTTTACGCAGCTACGCCGCGTGGAGCCACCTTATACCAACTGGCTATTGTTTGCCTCTACCATTGAGGCTTTCCTTGCTAAGGCTGGCGCACCTTACGACTCGTATCGCGTGAATGGCGCAGTGCGCAAGGTTGAGGAATGGTATGTTGGCGATGGATGGTACAGTGACGGTCAGGGTACGTTTGCTTTCGACTATTACTCAAGCTACGTATTCCACGCCATGTATCTCGAAACTCTTGCTGTAATGCGCGACAAGCGTGCATACGGTTGGCAGATAAACTACCGCGATTATTACGACCGCGCACTGAAACGCTGTCAGAAGTTCAGCGTGATACTCGAACGCTTCATTTCACCCGAAGGCACATTCCCTGTGTTCGGTCGTTCTATTCCATATCGTCTGGCAGTCATGCAACCACTGTCGCTGATGGCATGGCAACAGACGCTGCCGCGTGAACTTAGCAATGGGCAGGTACGCGCAGCCTTGACAAAGGTGATGCACAGGATGTGGGATGCTCCTGGAAACTACAACGAAAAGGGATTCCTGACCATAGGCTTCTGCGGTCGTCAGCCTGAGGTTGCCGACTGGTACACTAATAACGGTTCACTCTACATCACCTCTGAGGTGCTACTGCCCCTCGGACTGCCTGCCGACCATGACTTCTGGACGTGCGAGGCTGAGCCATGGACTCAGGTGAAGGCCTGGGGCGGACAGCCTTTCCCTAAAGACCACCGGTGGGAATAACCATAGACACGATTTCACACCCGTCAAAACTCTTGCAGAAAATCTCAAAAAGGTGTATATTTGCACCGTGAAAAATCTCAAAAAGGTGTAAAATATGGAAGTTCAGAAATCTCAAAAAGGTGCGGATGACATCATCATGAAGCATAAAATATATCAGCAGCTCCTTGATTGGAAGGAGAAAAGAAACGGTGAGGTGGCACTACTCGTAGAGGGAGCACGACGTATCGGAAAGAGTTATATCGTAGAGGAA
>CAMNCV010000168.1 GCA_946534585.1 uncultured Prevotellaceae bacterium | reverse complement strand
ACGATAAAGAGCGTGGTTTACAGATACGTCCTTGCAACCGTCGTGTACCCAAAGGTTCATGATACATGGGTCATTCTGTGCCTCACCCATTGCGTTTGCGATGTCACGGCAACGCTTTGTGTGCTCTACCCAGAACTTGCGGATGCTCTCGTCAGGGTTTGCAAGTGACAGTGAGCCAGACTTTGGATGTGAGAAAGAAGAAGAGTTGAAGTCGAGCTTCGTGTTGTTCTCCTTAGCCCAGTCAATCCAAGACTGGAAGTATTCAACGGTTACCTCGTCGCGGTCAACAACCTTGCCCTTGAA
This sequence comes from uncultured Prevotellaceae bacterium, assembly GCA_946534585.1. Lineage (GTDB taxonomy): Bacteria > Bacteroidota > Bacteroidia > Bacteroidales > Bacteroidaceae > Prevotella. The sequence continues at coordinate 14,558 of CAMNCV010000168.1, read as the reverse complement.
GTCACCATATATCTCGTGAAGATTCAGACGGTGGTTACCAGGAATGAGTGACTTAGCCTTCAGGATGTCCTGACGAAGCTCGTCAATATTGCGTGCTGCACCTGGGAAGTCACCTGTTGACTGAATACCGCCAGACATAGCGCCTGCCTGTACCTCGAATCCCTTTACGTCGTCTGCCTGCCAGCAGTGAAGTGACAGGTGGAAGTCCTGCAGCTGCTTAAGTACTTTCTCGGTATCTACACCAATCTCTGCGTAGCGCTCTTTCGCTACCTCATAAGCCTTTGAAATAAGTTCTGTTTTCATTGTTTTGGTTTTTTTGAAATTATTGAATTGGATTTGTTATCTATAAATTATTAAGAATTAAGAGTTAAGAATTCTTTTAGTCGGCTTGCAGCCTTTATAAAAGCGTCACTGCGTGCCGAGCGAAGAATTATGCATTATGAATTTTGAATTATGCATTATCCTTTCTTTGCAACGATTTCCTCAAACTTCTTGAAGGCTGCATCCCACTCAGACTTATCGGCTGGTGTGAATTTCTTCAGCTCCAAGCTGTTTGCGATAACCTTACGCATGTCCCAAAGGTCTTTTACCTCACCAGCAGCCTTTGCCTGCACCATGATGTTTCCGAGCGCCGTACCTTCCTGCGGACCTGCAAGAACCTCTACGCCACATGAGTTCGCAGTGAACTGATTGAGGTAGTTATTCAGCGAACCGCCACCAATGATATGCAGCACCTCGATTGGGAAGCTTGCCATTTCTGTGAGATAAGAGAATACCTGGCGATAACGAAGCGCCAAAGAATCGAATATGCAACGGCATATCTCTGCGTAGCCCTGAGGCACATGCTGACCTGTCTGCTCACAGTAGCTCTGTATAGCCTCCACCATAGACGATGGGTTAGCGAACATAGGATCATCCGGATTAATAAGACTCTGGAATGCAGGCTGCTTCATAGCCTCTGCCTGCAGTTCTGGATGCGACTTAGGAGCGTCAGTCCACTCCTTACGACAACGCTCGTAGAGCCACATGCCGCAGATATTCTTCAAGAAGCGTGTCGTACCCTCTATGCCACCCTCATTTGTGAAATTGCGATCATAAGACACCTTATTTATTATAGCATCCTTTGTTTCGATACCCATCAAAGACCATGTACCGCTTGAAAGATATGCAAACTTCTCATCCTTTGCAGGAACGGCGGCAACGGCAGAACCAGTATCGTGACCAGCTACAGCAACCACCGGAATGGCTCCCAAACCAGTCTCTTTCTGAATGGCATCGGTAAGGGTGCCTACGAGGTCACCAGGATTTACCATACGTCCGAACTTGCTCTGGTTAAGTCCCAAAGATGCAAGCAGACGTGGGTCAAGCTGCTTAGTGCGAGGATCAAGCAACTGTGCAGTTGAAGCTATGGTGTATTCACATACCATGTTTCCTGTAAGCATATAGCTCAGGGCATCAGGTATGAAGAGTATCTTCTGTGCATTCTTCAACGCACTATTTCCTGCGCGCTTCATGGCATAGAGCTGGAAGATAGAGTTAAAGTTCATGAACTGTATGCCAGTAACATCATATACCTTCTCTCGTGACATTACGTTCTCCAAATAGTCTTCCATTGCATCAAACGTATGAGGGTCGCGATATGCAATAGGCTGACTGATGCTTCCATCCTCTGCCACGCACACGAAGTCAACACCCCAAGTGTCAATACCGATGCTCGTAATCTGGATATTCTGCTGTTTAGCTTTCTTCAGACCCTTGATTATCTCATAATAAAGGGCATAAATATCCCAATAGAAGTGACCATTCACCTCTATCAGATTGTTGTCAAAACGAGTCAGTTCTTCAAGCTCGACCTTGCCGTTGTTCAAGGCTCCGATAATGGTGCGACCACTGGTGGCGCCGAGGTCAACGGCGAAGAAACATTTTTTTTCCATTGTTTAGTTTTTTACTATAGTTAGCTTTTGTTTTTATGTTTTCCAACTGCAAAGTTACGAAAAAATATCGAATTTGCAAAAAATAAAGGGAATAATGCGCTACCCACTTAATTCTTTGAACTCACATTTAATAAAAAATCGCTACTAAATCTTATATCAATCAAGTAGCGGCTTTTTCTATAAGTAGGTGTGCATAATTATTTTTATAATATTTGTATTGCATGATGACGTAGGTTCAGAGCATGATATTAGGGTGTGTAGTAACTCCTACTCAACCGTTATCAGATGCTGAAGATGCATTGTCAGGTGATGCAAAGATTGTATAAATAATTATGTACACCTACTTATCTTATGTACTTTTAAATTATTTATTCTGATGTTTAATATTCATCATCACCCTCTGAAATCTCTGCAGCATCAAGCGAAAGAGAATCTGGGTCTTCCTCTATTGTGGTACGATAACTTTCTTCTGTAAGTTCATCATCATCAGGTGTATCATCATCGTCAGATGAATTCCAACCTGAATCCAATGTATCAAAGTCGCTATCATCGTCTTCGTCACCTTTGTCCTCGCTAAGTCCATCCAAATTCAGTTTAATCTTCGGTTTGGCTGCCTCTGGTTTGAGCTTTGCAAAAATAGCTTCTACCCATCCTCCTTTTTCTATCTCCAAGACGTCAAAGCCATCAGCTGTTTTAATATCATACAAACCACCTGGTTTTCGCAGACGCGATACTGGCAATGTTGTCGTTGACACATCAAATGCAGACTGAATAATGTCTTTTATACCTTGATTCAGACTTTCCCAGCCACCACCGAAGTTTCTATCGATAACTTCAAGCAATTTTGCTGCAGAAATATGACGAATATTTTCATACGAGAGGTCAGTAACGCGGTTTATTGAACGCTTCTTTATTGCCCATTTTTGGTCTTTACCTTCAAGAGGTATGATACCAACCCGCATACCACGCTCCTCATACTTTTTCAAGACTTCAGGCGAGTCTATGCGAACCTCTTCAACATCAAAAGCAGTCTTAATAATATCCATATAGTGATGACCTCGCTCTGACACGGCATCATCCTTATCTGGCTTTGCCCACATAGTGAAGATGTCATTCTCCTGTAAATCCCAAACGTTGCCTTTTGTTAAATTCCTTAATACCAGTATGTTCTTTTCTCTTGTCATAGATTAATGTTGTTTCCTTTTTGATATAATCTCGTTATCCTTCCATTCAACTTTTATTACACATACACGTATAGACTGGTCATTAGTGTCGTTTGCCACCTTTGCTATATGCCAATCTCCTGGGAAGAAGATGAAGAATTTATCAGGAGATGAATCATAGAAACGTACACGTGACTTGTCATAGTTGTAGTGTATTACATCTTTCTTGTACTTATCTTTCGGTACGGATGTTACATGGTCAATGATTCCAAAACGTTCCACTCCTTTTACACAATACTGAAAGTCAATGTTATTATAATGGCTCTCGCTATTACGCTTTTCAAGAGGAGCGTTTTCAGAATCTTCAACGCTTATTACAAGGTTACTTCCTGGAATTTCATGCTTTCCCTTCTCCAATGACTGCAAATCAGTCTTTGCCAGATATTGAAACAAAGCTTTCCATTGCTCAGGATTATTTTTGTATTGCAGATAGAAGTCAATCACGTTGACACTCTCATGCGGCGATGCACTCTCAAAGCCCTGTCGCCATTCTCCTTTCTTCAACCAAGCTTTCGCTTCCTTCAGTAATTTCTTGTCATTATACTCATGTGTATATACTGGGCGCTGAGCAGAAGCCACACCTACCATGCACATCAGTAATATAATAATGAAATATCTCCTCACAACTATGATTAATTAACTTTTGATTATAAACTGAATCATATCTTCCGGTGTCAGGAACTGTTGCTCTCCTGTTGTCATATTTTTCAATGTCACCTTGCCCTCTGACATTTCATTTTCACCAACAAGGGCAACGAACGACACTCCCAGACTATTTGCATAACTCATTTGTTTTTTCATCTTTACTGAATCTGCATATACTTCCGTACGTATGCCAGCCTCTCGCGCCTTCTGCGCAATGGGCATACAATATGCTATTTCCTTTTCACCAAAGTTGATAAATAACAACTGAGTACCATTGACTGCTTCTTTCGGATACAAATCGAGTTGATTCAGCACATCATAGATACGATCAGCACCAAATGAGATACCAACTCCGCTCAAACCTGGCATACCAAATATACCCGTCAGATTGTCGTAACGTCCACCTCCGGTAATAGAACCTATCTGCACATCAAGAGCTTTTACTTCGAAGATTGCACCAGTATAGTAGTTCAGGCCACGCGCCAATGTCAAATCTAACTGCAATTCATTGTTTAGTGAACCATTATTATCTTCATAAGCTCCCAAAGTCTGCAGAACGAACTGCATTTCTTCTATACCCTTCTGCCCAATTTCTGAGCCTTCAAGCACGCGAGATATGGTTTTCAGCTTCTCTGCATTCGTCCCTTCGAGTTTGATGATTGGCTGTAGTTTTTCTATCGCAGCTTCTGATATTCCGTCTTGACGTAATTCTTCATTTACTGCTTCGAGGCCTATCTTGTCGAGTTTATCGATAGCAACCGTAATATCTACTATTTTATCAGCTTCGCCAATTACCTCAGCTATGCCTGTGAGTATCTTGCGATTGTTAATTTTTATCTGTACACGAACGCCGAAATCAGTGAAAATCCGATCAGTTATCTGCATCAGTTCCACTTCATTTAGCAAAGAATTCGAGCCAACAACATCGACATCGCACTGATAAAACTCTCTATATCTGCCTTTCTGCGGACGGTCTGCACGCCATACAGGTTGTATTTGGTATCGTTTAAACGGAAGTGACAGTTCTTCACGATGTTGTACTACATAGCGTGCGAATGGGACGGTAAGGTCATAACGCAATCCCTTCTCACAGAACTTTGCAGCCAATTTCAACGTGCTTGTATTAGCTACCTCGTCGGCTGTCATGCCATGTAGGAAATCACCTGAGTTTAGAATCTTAAAGAGCAGTTTATCACCCTCTTCACCATATTTACCCATAAGCGTCGACAAATTCTCCATAGCAGGAGTTTCAATCTGTCGAAAGCCATATAATTCAAACACGCGACGTACGGTATTAAATATATAATTCCGCTTGGCCATTTCCATCGTTCCGAAATCGCGTGTTCCTTTTGGAATACTTGGTTTCTGTGCCATTATTTCCTTACAATTGTCTGCTCACGGTCAGGACCGATAGATACTATCTTAATAGGTGTTTCGAGTTCATTCTCAAGGAATTTAATGTAATCCTTGAATTCCTGTGGGAATTCATCTTCACTGGTATATTTGGTCATATCAGTCTGCCAACCTTTCAACTCCTTATATATTGGTTCTATGCCTTTCTCTATATCATACGGGAAATCGCGAGTTTCAATTCCATTAACCTTATAAGCCACACATGCCTTAATGGTAGAGAATGTATCAAGCACGTCGCTCTTCATCATAATGAGTTGCGTCACGCCATTGACCATAATAGAATAACGCAGTGCTACGAGGTCTATCCAGCCGCAACGACGCTCACGTCCTGTCACTGCACCGTATTCATGACCTATGTCACGCATCTTCTGACCTGTTTCATCAAACAATTCTGTAGGGAAAGGACCTGCACCTACGCGAGTGCAATATGCTTTCATTATGCCAAATACCTCACCTATCTTGTTGGGACCGAGACCAAGTCCTACACAGGCACCTGCACAAATAGTATTGGATGAAGTGACAAATGGATATGAACCAAAGTCAATATCAAGCATAGTGCCTTGTGCACCCTCGCAGAGTATTGATTTGCCAGATTTCAGAATTTTATTCACTTCATGCTCCGAATCTACAATCTGGAATTGTTTCAGATATTCAACTCCTTCGAGCCATTTTTTCTCTACTTCAGTAATGTCATAATCCGTATATCCCATTGCACGGAGTGTCTCCTCATGCTTTGCTTTATGTGCCGCATACTTTTCTTCAAAATTATCAAGTATATCTCCCACGCGCAATCCTGTGCGTGCAATCTTGTCAGAATACGTAGGACCAATACCTTTACCCGTAGTGCCTACCTTATTTTTACCTTTCGAAGCCTCTATTGCAGCGTCAAGCACGCGATGCGTAGGCATAATAAGATGAGCTTTCTTTGATATATGCAGACGTGACTTCAAATCATGCCCGCTCTTTTCCAAATCTTTTGCCTCATCCATGAAAAGGTCTGGAGCCAGCACTACACCATTTCCTATTATATTAACCTTGCCTCCCTGGAATATACCTGAAGGTATAGAGCGAAGCACATATTTCTCTCCATTAAACTCCAAGGTGTGACCTGCATTTGGTCCGCCTTGGAAACGAGCTATAACATCATAATTAGGTGTGAGCACGTCAACGACTTTACCCTTACCCTCATCGCCCCACTGCAGTCCGAGGAGCACATCTACTTTTCCTGTCATATTTATTATTTAGTGTTATTATAACTTCCAGCGTGCAAAGTTACGCATTTTTTTTCAAATCGCCAAATATCATACACTTTTTATTTTACATTATAATGGAGTACGATTCAGTATTGACCGACCAAGCGTTACTTCATCAGTATATTGCAATTCATCACCAATGCTTATACCTCGTGCAATAACAGACATTTTCAATCCTTGAAACTGCTGTAACCGCCGCGAAATATAGAAGTTTGTCGTATCACCTTCCATTGTACTCGCCAAAGCGAAAATCACCTCTTTTATAACCATAGAAGTATCTCCACCTGGCGTATCATACCCTGCAGCTACTCTATTTATAAGTTCGTCAATACGTATGTCACCTGGTCCAATACCGTCCATCGGCGAAATCACACCACCAAGTACATGATATAGTCCGTGATACTGCTGAGTCTGCTCGATAGCCATTACATCTTGTATATTCTCCACCACACATATAGTCGTAGCATCACGCCGTCTATCAGCACATATCGGACATATTTCTGTATCCGTTATATTATAACAAACCCTACAATATTTTACATCTCGCTTTAGTATTGTCAGAGCATCGGCAAAAGCCTTTACGCTTTCGTCATCCTGGCGAAGCATGTGAAGCACTAAACGCAGAGCGGTTTTCTTTCCCACTCCAGGTAAACGTGAGAACTGCGATACTGCATTATCAAGTAGTTTTGACGCCATTTATCTGTTTTTCTATTATAAACTCCACTAATTCTGACTGCAAAAATACAAAAAAACTATGATTTCACAATCATTTTTTCTTTTTTTAGTAAGAAATATGCCTGATTCAACAAAATAATCTCTCTCTCGTACTCTTGTTTGCTTGATTTCTTACAAATTTCTTGCATATCTCTAAAAAAATCCCTAACTTTGCGATGGAGTTGCGCACATCTACTACAATACATGAGGCAAAAAAGTAGAGTAAGATTCCTTTTTCTCAAACCTCTGCCACGATATGGCGCACCCTTAATATATCTTTGCATAAAAAAGAAAAATCATGAACAACGACAGAGGACAAAGTTTGATAACAAAGTACGTCTGGGTGATAGAGACCATATATCGCAGACGGAAGATTTCATTCAAGCAACTGAATGAACTATGGCTTCGTGATGACATCAGCAGAGGTGTGGATATTCCCAAACGTACCTTTGACAACTGGCGTGATGTCATCTGGGATATGTTTGGCATCAGCATCGTTAACGAAAACCGTGGAGAGTACCGCTATTATATCGAGAACGAGGAAGACATCAGCAAGAATGGCCTTCGTTCCTGGCTCTACAATACTTTCTGTGTCAGCAATGCCTTGGCGAACAGCCAAAGCATTAAAGACCGCATACTCCTGGAGTATGTTCCCTCTGGGCAGTCCAATCTTCAGACCGTTCTCGAGGCAATGAAGGAAAATCGTGTGCTTAACATCTCCTACCACAGCTACTGGAAAGAGGAGGAATACAACTTCGACGTGCAGCCCTACTGCGTCAAGCTCTTCCGCCAGCGCTGGTACATGGTGGCTCGCAGCACCTATACGTATTATTGCGAGAAAAGACCGCGCATCTATGCCCTCGACCGCATAACATACCTTCACAAGACAGAACACACCTTCCGTATGCCCGACGACTGGGACGCAGCAGAATACTTTGAAGGCTGCTTCGGAGTGATAGCCGACCACAAAACCGACATCCAACCCGTTACGCTGAAGGTGAATCCCTCGCAAGCCAACTACCTCCGTTCCCTGCCACTCCATGAGTCCCAGCAGGAGACCGAGTGCACACCCGAATACAGCATCTTCACTCTCAACCTTCGACCAACCTTTGATTTCCAGCAAGAACTCCTCTGGAACGGTGAGGATATAGAAGTGCTTGAACCGCTCTGGCTCCGCGAAGAGATTGCGGGTAAGATAAAGAGAATGTGGAACAAATATAAGGAGGACTAATAAATCGGTATAATCACTTTTAATCCGATGTTTGAAAAATAATCTGTTCAATCCGTTAGCAATCAGTGTAATGGCAATGTTCATGCGCAGCAGAAATCCGTTTAATCAGTGCAATCCGTGGTCCAAAAAAATATCAGTGGTGAACAAACATTCACTGTTAAACTAAGGAAAAACGACTAAGTTAATAATATGAAAGACTTTGCAGCAATAGACTTCGAAACCGCCAACAACGAGCGTAGCAGCGTTTGCTCCGTCGGCATCGTCATCGTCCGCGATGGCGAGATTGTTGACAGATACTACTCCCTCATTCAGCCAGAGCCGAACTACTATAATTATTGGTGCAGCCAGGTCCACGGCCTTTGCCGTGAAGACACCGAGGACGCCCGCGTATTCCCCGAGGTGTGGGCAGAGATAGAGCCGAAGATAGCAGGTTTGCCGTTGGTGGCCCACAACCGTCCTTTCGACGAAAGTTGTCTGAAGGCAGTATTCCGTTGCTATCAGATGGACTATCCCGACTACGAGTTTTACGATACACTTTGTGTTTCAAGGCGAGTAATGCCAGAACTTGAAAACCATCAGCTCCACACCGTTGCTGCAGCCTGTGGTTTTAACATGGAGAATCATCACCACGCACTTGCCGATGCCGAAGCATGTGCATGGATAGCAAGAGAAATATTGTAAAAATATAAAATATAAATCATTATGGCAGAAATAAATTTAGAAACAAAATTAGTAGGTGATATTAAAGGAAGTTTTTACGTTCCTAATTATCAACGTGGTTATCGCTGGGGCAAGACAGAGGTTGCAACTCTTATGAACGATATTTACGAATATGGTGGTAAACCCAGAAAAACCGAAAACGAGAATTATTGTCTGCAACCAATAGTAGTTCGTAATTTAGGAGACAAATACGAACTGATAGACGGTCAGCAGCGGCTTACAACACTTTATCTTGTTTATGTTTATATGAACAAGGCCAGCAATGGTTTTATGAGTAAGCCAAAGTTCTCCATTTCATACGAAACACGAGAGAAATCTGCAGATTTCTTGAATAATCCAAATGAATCGAAAAAAGAAGACAATGTTGATTTCTTTTTTATTTACAATGCATATAAAACAATAGAAGATTGGTTTACGCAGAAAGAAAAACTTCAAACCACACTAACAAATATAAACAAGTACTTCGACGAATGCGTAAAAATAATTTGGTATGAAGTTCCAGATTCTGATAATAGCATAGACCTTTTTACACGTCTGAATATAGGAAAAATACCACTTACCAGTTCTGAACTTGTAAAAGCTCTGTTCCTTAAGGAGGAAAGTGGAAATGCGATACGACAGGAAGAACTGTCACTCGAATGGAATAATATAGAAAAGGAACTGCATGATGAAGAGTTTTGGGGATTCCTGACAAATTCAGAAACCGAATGCTACCCTACTCGAATAGACTTGGTACTGGATCTAATCTCTAAAAAGACCGACTGCGACAAGGAAACATATCATACTTTTTTCTACTTTGTTGATGAGCATAGAAATGGTAAAAGTCTCGAAGATATATGGGATGAAATAGTGCATAATTTCTTAACGCTAAAGGAATGGTTTTCTGAACATGAATATTATCACAAGATAGGCTACTTGATAGCCAGCAATTCAAAAACACTAATTGACATTTTGTGCGATTATTCAAATAAATCGAAAACTGAATTTAGACAATATTTGGACGACTGCATAAAAGAGAGTATCAATTTCAAAAAGACCTATGAAGAATTAGACTATGAGCATGATTACAGCGACATAAGAAAATTGTTATTTCTGTTCAATGTTGAATCTGTCCGTCAGATAGACGAAGGAAAACGCAGGTTTCCATTTGGGCGCCACAAGAAAGAGAACTGGAGTTTAGAACATATTCATGCTCAACACTCAGAAGGTTTGCAGACAAATGAAAAAAGGAAAGAATGGTTGAAAGCCCATATTAAACCACTGCACTCAATGGTGTATTACGACTACCTGATTACTGATATGAAGAAACTGATTAAAGAAATAGAACGCAATCCCAAAACAACAAAGGTAAATGAGCGATTTGAACCGTTGCAGCAAAAAGTAATTGATGCTCTTACCCCCCAAGATGGATACTCAGACTATATCCATCAATTGTCAAACATGGCCTTGCTTTCTTCATGGCAAAATTCAGCCGTAAGCAATTATGCATTTGAAGCTAAACGGAATCTTGTTATAGAAATGGACAAGAAAGGTTTGTATATTCCTTTTTGCACCAAAATGGTGTTCATGAAATACTACTCTACAGAAGAAACAAACATACATTTCTGGGGCAAGCATGATAGAGATGATTATGTAAAAGCCATATACAGTGTGTTGGCAAATTATATACCTAATGAAAAGTAAATGATATGGAAACTAAGACTTTCAAAACGTTATTTACGCCATACACCGATATGTATGGCAAGACGATTGATATCAACAAAATAGAGATTCCTAAAATACAGCGTGACTATGCATACGGTCGCACCGATGCGAAGAACAGTCGCAAGAGAGAGAGTTTTCTGAATTCACTCTTAAAGGCTGTCAATGGAAATCCTATCACTCTTGATTTCATATATGGTGCCATTGATGGTAATGTGCTAACCCCTCTTGACGGACAGCAGAGGCTTACAACGCTTTATTTGATTTATTGGTATGCCTCAAAAAAAGAAGGTATTGCAGAAAGTGAAACCTGGTTCTTGAAATGTTTCACTTACGAAACAAGACCTTCGGCCAGAAAATTTTGTGAAGCAATAACCACAAGAGAGCTCGCATTGGAAAATGGCAAAGCATTATCTGAACAAATCAAAGACAAGAATTGGTTCCCGCTTGAGTGGCAGCATGACGCAACCATATCTTCAATGCTTGTGATGCTTGATGACATTCAAGATAAATTCACATGTGTAGAGAATCTTTATACAAAACTTGAAAAAATATCTTTCTACTTCCTGCCAATAGGAGATATGGGATTGACGGACGAACTGTATATTAAGATGAACTCACGCGGAAAGCCCTTAACACAGTTTGAGCACTTCAAAGCAGAATTCGAGAAACAGTTAAAAAAGGTTGACAAGGATATGGCAGAGCGTATTGGCTCCAAAATCGACAGAGAATGGACTGATATGCTGTGGCAATATCGCAATAGCGGTCTGGGAGATGACAACGATAATACTACGGACGATGAGTTCTTGCGATATTTCATATTTGTATGCAACATTATCTGTTATAAAAATGGCGGAAGTCCCAAAACCAGCGATGAATTTGATTTGATAAAAGAGTTCTTCACTATACAAAGTGATGATGACAAGGAAAGAATAAGAAAGAATGCGGAATTCCTTGAAGCATTCTTTGATTGTTGGCTTGATGAAAACAAAAAGAGCATTCACATTCAAAGTTTCTTTGAGTCGTTCGCATCAAATGAACATTTTGCCAACAAGATTAAAACAGACTACAATGTAAACTTCTTGGAAGACTGTCTGAGAAATTACGCTGACATCGTAGGAAAGAACAGGCGCAAATTCACATTAAACCAAATTATTCTTCTGTATTCATTCGTTGTATACCGAAATAATCTTTCCAAAGTTTCAAAAGAGGAGTTCGGCAGACGCTTGCGGATAATCAATAATCTGATATTAAATTCTTCCGATCAGATTAGTGACAGCGAAGACCGTCAGGGTGGTAACCGTATGCCGGCTATTTTAAAGCAAGTGGACAGCATTGTCTTGGAAGGCAAAATTGCAGATAGTGATTCTATAGGTATCAATTTCAATCCATACCAGTTAGAAGAAGAAAAAATAAAATTGGAATGGACAAACAACAATATCGACAAAGCAGAGAAACTCTTTACTTTGGAAGATAATGACTTACTTTACGGACAAATTTCTATTGTCGGTCTGGATACACCAGACTATTTTGAAAGGTTTGAATCGTTGTTCAAATGCGATTGGGATTTAGTTGATTGCGCATTATTTACGATTGGCGACTATAAGCAAAAAGAACGAAATGGTTGGCGTTACCAATTGGGGTCTTACATGAGTGATGGATTTGCCTGGAAAACTCTTTTCCACAAGAGTGAGAACCTAAGCGGTTTTGACAACACAAAAAGAATCTTGAGGGAATTGTTGAGGAAAACTGCCGCTTTCACTAATGATTACCTAAAATCCTTAATCAATGATTACGTGGAAGAATGCAAAGAAAAAGCCGAATATCCTTGGATATACTATTACATAGAATACGAGGATTTCCGCATTGGACGATACGGGAAATACTGGTGGCACGATTTTGATAATTCACCGTACGTCTTTACCACATTGTATCAACGCCAAAAGCCTTCGCAGAATTCTTACAACCCATTTTTGAAAACGGTAAACGAGAATGTTTGGCGTGAATACTTTGGCAATTACATTTATCTTAATGAGGATAGAAGCATCATAGAAACACAGAACTCATATCAGTTAATTAAAAACGACGTGATAGAAACGGTGTTGCAAGAAGTCGTAATATCTCAAAACGAGAAAGGTATTGACACTGAAAACCGTATTGAGAAGATGAGAAAAATGTACAATGCCATATCTGTTTCATAATAGTCTATGACTAACTATATAGCCAACTTCGACCATTACAAAGCTGTGCTTTCGCGGGTTCAATCCGTGAAGCACATGCTTTGGATTGGTACTGCTGACATAAAAGACCTCTATGTAGAGATAGGAAAGGAGAAGAAGCCATTCCTGGCTCTTATCGCTATGCTCATAAGGCGTGGCGTGGAGGTGCGGCTCATTCATGCTAAAGAACCGGGACCGAACTTCCGCGAGGACTTTGACAAGTACCCCGTTCTATATGATCGTTTGGAGCGTGTGCTCTGTCCGCGTGTGCATTTCAAGACGATGGTTTTCGACGGGAAGGAGGTTTATGTAGGCAGTGCTAATCTCACTGGTGCCGGCATTGGAATGAAAGGCGAAGATAAGCGGAATTTTGAGGCTGGCATATTGACTGATAACCCTGAAATCGTAGAACAGGCAATGAATCAGTTTGACGAAGTGTGGATGGGCAAACACTGCAGGACCTGCAAGCGCAGAGAGTACTGTGCAGACCCGATAGCATAAATCTTTCTTGAGAACATTGATTTTTTATTATGTTTCTTTTGGCATATCCAAAAAATCAGTATCTTTGCGTTTGAATAAATCAATACAAAACCGTCACTTATATACATTCGTTTGGATGTGGTGAGAATTAGCCATAATTAATTAACTAAAACTTTTGTGATTATGAAACATGTATTTTTTTATCCTTGGGTAGGTTCATGCTATGATTCTGGTATAAATGGAAAAAAAATAATGATAATGGGGCATGTTCATGTTTGTGGAGGATGCGACAATTGTGGCGACCTTGCAAATAGAGGAGGATGTGCAGACTTTACCATCAATACAGTGGAAAAATATATAAAATGGAGAGAAACTGGCGAAGTTCCATCTGTAGAATATAAAGGATGGCTTAAAACATACCTTAATTTCGCAAAATCATTCTTTGGCTATGAACCAGATGTCCAGGAAGAAAGAAATATACTTTGGAATAAGATATTATTCTACAATTATGTACAAACTTCTGTGCCAGAATGGAACGTGAAACCGAAAAAAATGGATTATAAAAACTCACAAAGGCCTTTCATAGATGTGATTAATGAATATGAGCCAGATGTTGTCTTTGTATGGGGAAGAGATGCATATAATAATGCTCCAACAGGTGGCACATGTGAGAAACCTGTTATATTTGAAAATACAAAGGCAGAGCGTTATATATACACGCTGAATTCAGGCAAACAATGTACTATGATTAAAATACATCACCCAAGCATGTGTTTTTCATATCCCAAATGGCATGAAATTATCAAATCAGTAATAGGAACCGTATAGAAGTGTTTTTTTTATAAAAAATTAATTTCCCCAGACCTCCGCCACCAGTTGGCGGAGGTCTTTGTTTTCTTTGCACTATAAAAACATATTTTACGTAGAAACATTTAAAAAAGAGAGAACTATGAAAATTAAGAATGTTAAAGTTACGATGTCGTATGTTGGTTTGACCGCAGGCGATACTCCACGGCAAGTTTCTT
>CAMNCV010000167.1 GCA_946534585.1 uncultured Prevotellaceae bacterium | reverse complement strand
TGGCCGGAATTACATAGCAGCGACAGCGACAATACGCTTTCCCGCACATCGGGAGCGCATTGCCGCTGTCACTGCTTTTTTCCTGCTCCAAACGACAATCTGCGTTTATCTGAGGTATCTGTGGGAGAAAACCTAATCAGCAGGAACACACATACCTCTACTGCCAGACCTTAACTAAAATAGTATATGATTTAACACTACTTAACTGCAAAAGGCAGCCAGATGAACTGAATAGTTACGAGTAAAAAAAATGCCGTAAGATACAAATACCGCTGTGGAGGTTTGCAGTTTACGCAGGTTTTTTGTAACTTTGCCACGGAAAAGGTATATAGAGATGAAGAAAATATGTGATTTCATAGCGCGCTGGATGGGTGCGCTGGTATTGCTGGCAGCCGTTGTGTCGATGGTTATGCCTGAGTGGTTCGTGTGGATTGACACGTGGACTATCAACCCACTGTTGGGTGTTATCATGTTTGGCATGGGAATGACGCTCAGCCCGCAGGACTTCCGCGTGGTGCTGAGCCGTCCGAAGGATATACTGGTAGGCTGTGCTGCACAGTTCAGCATTATGCCTACGTTGGCATGGCTGCTGGCAAAAACCTTCTCGCTGCCGCCCGAACTGGCACTGGGTGTGATGCTCGTAGGATGCTGTCCGGGAGGCACGGCATCAAACGTCATTACCTATCTGGCAAAGGGCGACCTTGCCCTGAGCGTGGGAATGACAGCCATGAGCACCGTGCTCGCACCGCTGCTTACGCCCCTGCTCGTATGGGTCATGGCCGGAACGTTTGTCAACGTGGATACCGTGGGTATGCTGCTGAGCATAGTCTATGTGGTGATAGCGCCCATAGTGACAGGATTTCTGATGCAGCACTACATGCCAAAACTTACCTCCAGAGTCTCTCCATATCTGCCGGCATTCTCATCGCTGGTAATTGCCTTGGCGGTAGTGATTGTCGTGAGCCATAATGCTGACCGCCTGTTGACCGCCGGACTGCTCGTGATTGTGGTTGTGATGCTCCATAACCTCTGCGGACTGGCACTGGGCTACGCCGTAGGTCGCCTGCTCAGGCTCAGCCATAAGAAGCGCACTGCGATAAGCATAGAGGTGGGTATGCAGAACAGCGGACTGGCATCGTCACTCGCCAATCTGCATTTCGCCATGTATCCCATGGCTACGATACCCGGGGCGGTGTTCAGCGTATGGCACAATATCAGTGGTGCGCTGGTAGCAAAGCTTTACAGCATGAAGGCTGAAACTGCAGACTGATTTTGTAGGGTCATTCTGACTGAAAAACAATCGCTATCATATTACACAACAATCGCTATCTGATTATACTGTAATGTGATAGCAATTACTGTATAATCAGATAGCGATTGTAACGTACATAGCGTAAGAGGGTTACGCGCCGTGTTATTTCTTCTTCGTGGTCTTTTTCGTGGTCTTCTTTGTGGTCTTCTTCGTAGTAGTGGTCTTATTGGTAGTACTTGTGGTGGTAGTAGCCATAGGCTTGTAGTAGTTCTTGGCCTCAGGCATCCACTGCTGTATCTGCTTTATGCGCTTCTCGTCAGAGGGGTGGTCGCTGAAGATAGAGGTTTTGCCGCTGCCCTGTGCAGCCATGCGCTGCCAGAAACTCACTGCCACCTCAGGGTCGTAGCCAGCCATGGCGGCAAATATCAGTCCGATGTGGTCAGCCTCGCTCTCCTGACTGCGTGAGAAACCTGATGACCATACCTGCGAACCAAGTCCGAGCACTACCGAACCGAGCTGCTGCGTAGTGTAGCCGACGCCTGCAGCCTGTGCCACACCGCTCAATATCTGCATGCCATACTGCTGTTTGTAGGCATTGCTGATGCGCTCGGCAGAGTGCTTTGCCACGGCATGGGCAATCTCGTGTCCCAGCACTACGGCAAGCGAGGCCTCGTTTTGAGTTACGGGCAGTATGCCTTCATATACCACAATCTTGCCGCCTGGCATACAGAAGGCGTTGACCTCGGTGTTCTGTACCAGATTAAACTCCCATGCATATTCCTTCACCTCGTTAGCCAGACCGTTGGCAGTGAGATACGCCTCTACGGCATTAGCCAGTCTCTGGCCTACGCGTTTCACCATGGCAGTGTTGGCAGCGTCGGTGGATGCCTTGGCTGATTTCATGTATTCGGAATACTGCTGATTGCTGAGACTGAGCACTTGCTCGTTGCTTACCAGCAGATTTTGCTTGCGACCGGTTATCGGAACATGATTGGTGGTGCCGCAGGCAGCCATCATGGTTGCTGCTACAAAGATGAATAGATACTTCGTGATTTTCATTGTTTATTTGTTTGTTGGTTATGTTTCAGCAGACAAAGTTACGTTTTTTTCTTCATAACAGCAAACTTTTCCTTGCTTTTTCTGCTAAAATAATATAAAGATACTATAATTGCGGGATACCTTACTTGAGGTGTGTTCTTATATATAGGATATATATACTAAATTATCCCGTGACTGCTATCTGTTAAGTAATGACATGATAGCGGTCACGGGGTATCTTT
The DNA here is from genome assembly GCA_946534585.1 of uncultured Prevotellaceae bacterium. Classification (GTDB taxonomy): domain Bacteria; phylum Bacteroidota; class Bacteroidia; order Bacteroidales; family Bacteroidaceae; genus Prevotella. Next base: position 1,076 of record CAMNCV010000167.1, on the reverse strand, counting down.
ATAGGTGGGGGCTGTTGGTTTGCTATGTTATATAATCGAGTTTTACAAGTAGAAGACTAACATCCGTTAAGTTTATGCGTCACAAAAAATGCTGTTTATGTTACAATATGTCAAGAAAACAGCCTTTCTTCTTACTTTTCGTGCTTTTTTGTATTGAAATATTTTGCTATATCGTTATTTTTAAGTAATTTTGCATCCGCAAAAGGTTGAGGATAACGCATTTGCAAAGATAACAATCATAATAATATACATCATATAAACATTATGGCAGAAGCATTAGACATCAAAGAGCTCGACCAGGTGGTCGTGCGCTTCTCAGGTGACTCCGGCGACGGCATGCAGCTCGCCGGCAACATCTTCTCTACGGTATCGGCTACCGTAGGTAACAGCATTTCTACATTCCCAGACTATCCGGCAGACATCCGCGCCCCGCAAGGCTCGCTGACGGGTGTCAGCGGTTTCCAGGTACACATCGGTGCCGGACAGGTATTCACTCCTGGCGACGAGTGTGACGTGCTGGTGGCTATGAACGCCGCTGCCCTGAAGACGCAGTACAAGTATGCAAAGAAGAACGCTACTATCATCATCGATACCGACTCTTTCCAGCAGTCAGACCTCGACAAGGCTCAGTTCCAGACTACAGACTACCTCGGTGAGATGAACATCGACCCTGACCGCGTGATACAGTGCCCTATGACGACCATCGTAAAGGAGACGCTGAAGGACTCTGGCATGGACAACAAGGCTATGCTCAAGTGTCGTAATATGTTCGCCCTCGGACTGGTTTGCTGGCTCTTCAGCCGCGACCTTGACTTGGTGGCCAACTTCCTGCGCGACAAGTTCGCCAAGAAGCCTGCCATAGCAGAGGCTAACATCAAGGTGATACAGGCAGGCTACGACTACGGTCACAACACTCACTCAAGCGCTGCCAACGTGTATCGCATTGAGTCTAAGCAGAACAAACCTGGTCGTTACATGGACATCACCGGTAACAAGGCTACCGCATACGGTTTCATCGCCGCTGCCGAGAAGGCAGGCCTGAAGCTCTACCTCGGTTCTTATCCTATCACTCCTGC
>CAMNCV010000166.1 GCA_946534585.1 uncultured Prevotellaceae bacterium | reverse complement strand
AGCCACAGAGATGGTAACCACTGGTATCATGGTAGATATCATACCCGTACCCACACCTTTTATTATAACGGTGGCGGCACCGGTCTGTGATGCTGCGCTTATCTCCTGTGTAGGCTTGTAAGAGTGTGAGGTGTAATACTCCGTAGCCTGACCGATGATGACACCAGCCAACAGGCCTACAATAACGGAGCAAGAGATGTAAATCCAGTTCTCTATGCCAAGCAGGTAGAGTATGGCAAACGTAGCCACGGCTATGAGGCACGCGCTGACATTAGTGCCCAGACCCAGCGAGTGGAGCAGTTGCTTCATGCCTGCGCCCTCCTCAGTGCGTACGAGGAAGATGCCGAAGAGTGAGAGGAATATGCCCACGGCAGCTATTATCATAGGTGCTATGACATACTGCAGCTGCATCTGTGTACCCAGATAAGCCGTTGCGCCCAGTGCGGCTGTCGAGAGTATAGAACCGCAGTAGCTCTCATAGAGGTCGGCACCCATGCCTGCCACGTCACCTACGTTGTCGCCTACGTTATCGGCAATGGTAGCAGGGTTGCGAGGGTCATCTTCAGGAATGTCAGCCTCCACCTTACCCACGATGTCGGCACCCACGTCGGCAGCCTTGGTGTATATGCCGCCGCCCACACGCGCAAACAGTGCCTGTGTGGAAGCACCCATACCGAAGGTGAGCATGGTGGTGGTTATGGTGATGAGGCTGTCAACGCCAGCCATATTGAGCACTAAAAACCAGATGGCGATATCTAGCAGTCCGAGGCCTACCACGGTAAGTCCCATTACGGCACCAGAGCGGAAAGCCACCTTCAGTCCGGCGTTGAGACTCTGACGTGCTGCGTTGGCTGTACGTGCAGAAGCGTATGTGGCAGTCTTCATACCGAAGAAGCCTGCCAAACCAGAGAACAGACCGCCGGTAAGGAATGCGAACGGCACCCAGGGGTTCTGCAACTGGAAGCCGTAAGCCATGATGGCGAAGATAACGGCGAGAACCACGAATACTATGGTTACCACCTTGTACTGTTGCTTGAGATAAGCCATTGCGCCTCTACGCACGTGCATGGCTATCTCTTTCATGCGGTCAGTACCCTCATCTGCCTTCTTCATCTGAAGGTAAAAATACAAGGCCATGCCCAGTGACACTATTGATGCCACGGGCACGAGCCAAAATACGTCAGGAATGTTTTGCATATCAGAATGTGTTTAAGTTGTATTATTTAAAGTATTGATTGGTTTCTGTATGCAAAGTTAATTATTTTTTTCAGAATAACAAAGATTAGTGATTTTTTTTTCTTTATGTGGATAGACTAAGTAGGTGTGCATAATTATTTTTATCACTTCAGTTTTATGCTCTTCGCCTTACCGTTGTACTTCACCGTGATACCTCTTGCCTCTGGGTCGTAGCCCTTTGGTGACTTCTTGGAGCAGAAGACAACAGTAAACACACGCTCTTGCAGCATACCAGGGAAACTGCCCGAGCGCTCGCCTATGACGAGCTGTCGCTTGGCATTGTTGTAGCGTATGGGTATGTTGGCATAGCGTCCTGCCTCATAGCCGTAGTTGGTGCCTTCGTCCTCGTAGAGGTTGAACTCGCCATCAGCACCCTCATAGACGTAGAGGCGTATATTGTCAGCCTTACGTTGCTGCGTATATTCCAGTGCCGGACCGAGCGGGAGTATGCTTCCACCACGCACAAGCAGCGGTATGCGCTCGTAGGGAGCAGCAAGCGACTTTGTCTCACCGCCGCCGTTGCTTACTACTTCGCCAGAATACAAATCATACCATACCTGTCGTTTTGGCATATAGACCTCACGCTCGCGTGCGCCATATTTATATACAGGGTTGACCATGATGGCAGGGCCGAACATGAACTGATAAGGTATGTTGAGCGCGTTGTCGTCATCGGCAAAGTCCATTGCCAGTGGTCGCATGATGGTATAATCCTTGAAATGCACGTCGGCAGCCAGCGAGTAGATGTAAGGCATGAGGTGATAGCGCATATCCAGACACTGGCAGATGGCAGAGTATGCAGGATGAGACTCTGGTGCTATGTTCCATGGTTCGCGGAAAGGGTACTGCCCATGTACGCGGTACATTGGCGCAAACATACCCATCTGATGCCAGCGCACGTTAAGTTCGCGCCACTCTTTAAGGTCAACATTCTCCACACCAGACTTGTCAAAGACGTTCTGTGCCTTTACATAGCGGCTTTCCACCGAGAAACCACCGATGTCCTGACTCCAGTAAGGCACGCCGGAGATAGAGAAATTGAGTCCTGCTGTAATCTGCGCCTTCATGTCCTCCCAGCGCGTACCTATGTCGCCCGACCAAGTGGCGGTGCTATAGCGTTGCTCAGAAGCGAAGCCATTACGTGTAAGCAGGAACACACGCTTATTCTCTGGCGAGAAAGAATTGCCATAGCCATACTCATTCCAATGCGTGGATTTCTGCAGTGCCTGGCTGTTATCCTTACTGATGGACTGACGCTCCACAGCCGTTTCGTAGGCACGCTGACCATCGTATATAGCCTCGGCATTGACTATTGAGTAAGCATTGAAATACTCATCGCTCGAACCATAGGCAGTAGGACCGCAGAGAAGTTTGCGGTACTCCATATCAGTACAGTCGCGCACGTTAGGCTCCGATGCATCCATCCACCAGGCATCCATGCCTATTGTGCCGAGATTTTCGTAGAGCTGTCGCCAGAAGATGCGTCGTGCATCCTTGTCATAGGCATCATAGAAGGCATATTTGTATCCGAGCCAGTCATACATACTGTCGCGCACGGTCTGCTGATAGATATACCCCTTGCTGTCGAGTTCCTTGAAATTATCTACCGTAAGATAGTATTTCGGCCAGCATGAAATCATGATTTTGGCATTCATCTGGTGTATGCTGTCAATCATAGCCTTAGGATTAGAGAAGCGCTTCGGGTCAAACCGAAAGGCTCCCCATGCGTCGTCCTCCCAGTAGTTCCAATCCATCACGATGTTGTCAATAGGCAGATGGCGCTGGCGGAAGCCCCTGAGGGCATCGACAATTTCGTCCTGCGTCTTGTATCGCTCACGGCTCTGCCAGTAACCCAGCAGCCAGTCGGGCATAATCTGGGCCTTGCCGGTAAGCTGGCGGTAACCGGCAATGACGTTGTCGGCATTGCTGCCGCTTATCACGTAGTAATCAAGTTGCTGCGCCATTTCGCTGAACATCGACAGACGCTGTTGCTCCTCTACATCAACCGGAGCAAGAGCACGCAGTCCACAGTAGGCTTCGCCACCGTCAGGTTTCCATTCTATGCGTATTTTATACTCACGTCCGGCCGTCAGATTGACACTAAACTTGCGTGCGTTAGGGTTCCATGCCGTGCGCCATATCTCCTGAGCGTCAGCGTTTTTGCCCGTAAGGTCTTCGGTATATACAGACTTTCCGTCGATGAATATCTTCTGATAGCCGCTGTAGTAGTGTGAGAAGCGGTACTCGCCCGTCACGTGTGGCGTTATGGTGCCTTCGTAAACCACCGTTGCTTTGGCAAGGTCGTACTTGGGAAGGTTGCGTGCAGACTTCAGGTTCTCAAAATAAATACTGTCTTCGCGGCGCACGAGCGTCTCGCTGCCAGGTGCCGAGTAGGTGCCGGTGAGTGCGCCCTCAGCCCCGTCCTTGTCGCGAAGGGTGAAGAGATGGCACAGTTGGCTGTAGTCGTTGGGGTTACCAAAGCGTGACAAAGAGTAGTTGTCGAAGAGCACTCCGTAGCCTTTCGAACTGACTATGAAGGGTATGCTGACTTTCGTGTTGTATTGAAACAGTTCCTCGTTGCGCCCTTTGTAGTTCCATTCGTCAGCCTGATGCTGCCCCAGTCCGTAGAGGGCTTCATTGGGAAAGATATTCTCAAACACCGTGCGCGTGCTCCAGCCGTGGTACGTCTCGGGCGTGCCGTCGGCATGAACCTGCGTGCAGGTATATGGCCGGAACCCCTTGCCGCCGCCTTTAAGTTCGCGGAGCACGGTGTTGCCCTTGCTGTCAGTAAACCATATCTCGCCTGTAGTGGTCAGTATATGCGCCTGCATCTGTGGCGTGGCCACGGTGATGGTAGTGCCCTCCTCGCGAACCTCATAATCGTTGTATGCTGTCTGCGGCACTATGATTAGGCTCTGGCGGTCAGCAAACTGCTCCTCGGCAGTGGCTGAAACGCGGAATATGCTGCTGCTTACGGGCTGTATGCGCACCAATCTTGGCGCCGTAGTGAAATCCTTCAGTGCGGTGGTATTAGCGCTGATACTCACGGTAATGCCCCTTTCGGTTTTAATGTAGCCAGCAGCAGTAGTCGCCATGACCGTCATGCTGGCTGCAAACGTCAGTAGTAGATGTCGTTTGTTCATATTGTTTGGCTGATTTATGATTTTGGTGCAAAGATACGAAAGAAACTTCAAATGCACAACCTAAATTGTTTCCAGATGTTGCATAAATGCAGGTATGACGAAATATGACCACCCGAAATGTTTCCCGATACTGCCGTTTATGTCTCAATTCCCTATGCGCCAAGCCCATCCATGCGGTCATATTGAGGCAGGCTTTGTCAAGCGTGGCAGACTTAAGGTGGGTGATGTCTGCAAAAATAAAATCCTCAGTTTTTGGCTATATCGACAGGTTTTTGTACCTTTGCATTTCAAACGCATCGCAATCAGATAGCGATTACACACTAATCAGTATGCGATTACATCGTAATCAGATAGGGATTACACACTAATCACTATGCGATTACAACGTAATAAGATAGCGATTACAACGCAGTGAGAATTTCTCTCTCTATATATAAGGTAACAAGATAATATTTGGGAAGTTAAAAAAAATGCTGAAGAAATACACAACAATCGTATGGGATCTTGACGGCACACTGATGAATACGCTGCAAGACCTGTGGCTTTCGGTAAACCACGCACTACGAGAGTGCGGACAGCCAGAGCATACCTATGAGGAAATAAGACAGTATGTGGGCAATGGCGTAAGACGACTGATAGAGCGAGCCGTGCCCAATGGAGTGGACAACCCACGCTTCGATGATGTGTTCGAGGAATTCAAACGCTACTATATGGTGCATTGCCAGGACAATACAGGATTGTTTCAGGGCATTGCCGAGGTGTTGCAGGAACTCAAGAAGCAGGGCAAGCGTATGGCCATAGTGAGCAATAAATGGCAGGACGGAGTGGATGAACTATACCGCGACTGGTTCAAGGATACCATAGAGGTAGCCATTGGCGAGCGTGAGGGCATAGCAAGAAAGCCTGCCCCCGATATGGTGGAACTTGCTTTGCGCGAACTTGGCGTAGGCAAAGAGGGGGCTGTGTATATCGGCGACAGCGATGTTGACCTCATGACGGCTCGCAATAGCGGTTTGCCATGTATCAGCGTACTGTGGGGGTTCCGTGATAAGGACTTCCTGTTGCAGCATGGCGCAACAACCTTCGCCACTACACCTGCCGACTTGGTGAGTGACTGAGAATTATTATCTCTCTTTGCTTGGGGACTTTCTCCCATGAGAACAAAGGCACTAACTCTGCAGCACTGACAGGTGTGTTTTCGGGCAGCAACCCTGCGTAATATGCCAACCGCCCGATTATTTCCTCAGCACTGTATTGCTGACGCAAGACTCCGAGGTCAAGGCTCTTGTCGCGCTTTGACAACCGCTGCCCTTGCTCATTGCAAAGCAACGGCAGGTGGATGAACTGCGGCGGGGTGAAGCCAAGCAGTTCTGCAACGTATATCTGCTGCGGCGATGACAATAGCAGGTCGCAGCCGCGCACCACCTCGCCCACACCCGTCAGCGCATCATCAATCACCACTGCCAACTGGTAAGCCCACGCACCATCCTTACGGCGAATGATGAAGTCGCCAACTTGGTGTTGCATATCAACCGACTGCACGCCGTAATGCCCATCGGTAAAGGTAATGATGCGCTCCGGAACGATAAGGCGTGTGCTGCCTTTCCCTGCGGATGAGAGTGGCAGGACGGGGGCTGTGCGACACGTTCCTTTATATACCACGCGCCCGTCGCTTTCGTGCGGAGCCTGCGTAGCGAGAATATCGTTGCGCGTACAGTAGCACGTATAGGTAAGCCCACGGCTGCACAGTATGTCGTAATAGTGCTCGTAGATGTCGCCTCGCTCACTCTGCCATATAGGAGTACCATCCCATGTCAGTCCCAGCCATTCCAAATCGCGCATGAGTTGCTCTGCATATTCGCGGCGACTGCGCTGTGGGTCAATATCTTCTATGCGCAGAAGCCATTGGCCTCCCTTGCTTCGCACGGAAAGCCACGATAGCAACGCACTGAATATGTTGCCAAGATGCATCCTGCCTGTGGGCGAGGGTGCAAAGCGTCCTATGATTGTTTGTTCCATGTTGATGCGGATAATACGTTTATAGTATTACGTTTCGTCGTTTGCTACTCATAGTAACTACAAAGGTATAGTTTTTTTATGAGATAGAACCCCGAAATACGTGTTTTTTTTTAAGAAAATCGCCGTTTTGCCTGAAAATATGAATAAGGCGTGTTGGCATAATTCTTTTGGACAACATTGTGAATGTCAGTTTTTTTTAGTAACTTTGTGCTCGGAAATCAAAGACGTGAACCAGTCTGAAGACTGACAAACACTATTTCCTCACACGAAGAAGTGCTCGGAAATCAAAGACGTGAACCAGTCTGAAGACTGACTATCACTATTTCCTCACACGAAGAAGTGCTCGGAAATATTCAGGATACTCATGGGCGTAAATGCAAGACAAAATAATTAGACGAATGCAAAGCAAATACATAATCTCAATTCTACTGCTGCTTGCCAGCGTAAGTCAGGCACAAACAACATTCCACCGCGGACGAGCGGGCATCATCATCACTGGCGATAGCAGTCAGGTCAGGGCCATGGAACCCTTCATTGGCGTGGCTTCTGCAGCTGCACACTATCCAAAGGCTCTAAACCTCTATAAGGATAGTCTGCCAGAGGTCAATGTATATAGTATGCTAATTCCTACATCTGTAGAGTATTACTGTCCGGAAGATGCCCGCAGTCTTGTGAAGCCCGAAGCCCCCGTGATGCAGGCTATGTATGACTCACTGCGCAGAATAAAGCCTGTGAATGTACTCCACGTGCTCGCACGCCATACCGACAAGTGCATATATGCCCGCACAGACCATCATTGGTTGCCACTGGCAGCCTACTATGCTGCAGAGGAGTTTGCACGCATAGCCCATGTACCATTCCGCGACCTTACGTCCTATGACCAACACGTAGTCAAGGATGTCGTGGGCACCATGTATAAGTTTTCTGGCGACATTTCCGTAAAGCGCGCACCCGAGGATTTCATCTACTATACGCCAAAGGATTCCTCATACACTACGACATACGTGGGACACCGTGCTTCGCGCGGCCGTGGGGGATATACACTTACCGAACCCTTCGAGGGACCTTTCTTCATTAAGTATAAAGACGGAGCATCGAGCGCTTACTGCACATTCATGGGCGGCGACACCCGCACAACACACGTCAAAGCCTTAGCACACAACGGCCGCCGTCTGATGATAATAAAAGACAGCTACGGCAATGCCCTGCCAGGCTATCTGTTCTATTCTTTCGAGGACATATACGTGGTTGACTTCCGCTATTTCCAGAAGAATATAATACAGTATGTGCGTGAACACAGCATCACCGACCTACTCTTCGCCAACAACATGCAGCACGCCTATAACAGCAAAACCTCTGCCGGCATAATGCGCCTGCTCTATAAATAGCTTAACGAAGTTCTTTGCCTATCCGCTTGATGCACATGTGTTTCCTGTAGATCGGCATAAATCTTCTGGATAGCATTGCTCCATACACTAAAGTTTCTTTCGAGGACATATACCTTATTAACTCTGCACGAATGAAAAAGTTGATACATGAAGTTTACAAAATGTAAGTTTTTAAACGCATAAGAACTCTAAATAATATTAATAAGGTAAAAAAACTTGCTCAACTCAGAAAAAAAACGTAACTTTGCATCCAAATAGCAATTTTTAATTTTACATAAAACACAACAAACAAAATCAATGGCAACATTAGATCTTACACAGTACGGCATCACTGGTTCTACAGTGATTGCACACAATCCTTCTTATGAAGAGCTCTTCAAGGAGGAGACAAAGGCAGGCCTTGAGGGCTTTGAGGTTGGTCAGGAGACAGAACTCGGTGCGGTTAACGTGATGACTGGTATCTTCACAGGCCGTTCACCTAAGGATAAGTACATCGTTGACGATGCACAGAGCCACGACAAGGTATGGTGGACAACCGAGGGTTACAAGAACGATAACCACCCAATGTCTGAGGACGTATGGGCAAAGGTAAAGGATATCGCCATCAAGGAGCTCTGCAACAAGCAGCTCTACGTGGTTGACGCTTTCTGCGGTGCCAACGAGGCTACACGTCTCGCAGTGCGCTTCATCGTTGAGGTAGCATGGCAGGCACACTTCGTTACTAACATGTTCATCCAGCCTACTGAGGAGGAACTGAAGAACTTCAAGCCAAACTTCGTTATCTACAACGCTTCAAAGGCTAAGGTAGAGAACTACAAGGAGCTCGGTCTGAACTCTGAGACTTGTGTTGCCTTCAACACAACAAGCCGCGAGCAGGTTATCATCAACACATGGTACGGCGGTGAGATGAAGAAGGGTATGTTCTCTATGCAGAACTACTTCCTCCCACTCCAGGGCATC
>CAMNCV010000165.1 GCA_946534585.1 uncultured Prevotellaceae bacterium | reverse complement strand
CCTCGTAGCATTCTGTGGTGGCTTCTCTAACTCTGACGTGCTCGGTTCTGCTAAGGGATGGGCAGGTGCATTCCTCTACAACCCTAAGGCAAAGGAGGCACTTGATAAGTTCTATGCTCGTAAGGACACCCTTTCACTTGGTGTCTGCAACGGCTGCCAGCTCATGGTAGAGCTCGGATTACTTAACAATGACCACGCCGTAAGCGATGCCCGTGACTACGCTCAGATGCTTCACAACGACTCACATAAGTTCGAGTCAACCTTCGTAACCCTGCAGATACCTCAGAACGACTCAGTAATGTTCGGTTCTCTCTCAGGCGAGAAGATAGGTTGCTGGGTGGCACACGGAGAAGGCAAGTTCAACCTGCCACTGGCAGAGGGTGAATACAACGTGGTTGCCAAATACAACCACACGGAGTATCCAGCCAACCCTAATGGTTCTGCATACAACGTGGCTGCACTGGCTAGCAAGGACGGACGTCACCTCGCCATCATGCCACACCCAGAACGTACCCAGTTCCCATGGCAGTGCGGTTACTATCCAGAGGAGCGTCGTCTGACCGATCAGGTTACTCCATGGCACGAGGCATTCGTAAATGCTCGCAAGTGGATTGAGAAGAACTCGTAAGTAAGTGGAGAGTATTGGAAAGCATAAGGAAACGTCAGACTGAATAAATACGTTACCCGAAAGCACAATACTCATAAAAAATCGCGCCTTGTCAGTTTTTGGTTGACAAGACGCGTTTTTTTCGTTTATGTGCGTTTTATTCAAATATTTTATGTAAATTTGTACTCGAAATACATACCGTGAATAATATGAACAACACCAACATGCATGGGTTGATGTCCGATAACGGATATGAATACCCCTCAGAAAAACAACTGCGTAACATTTTCGCATCTTCGTGCATAGAAGCAGCAGCAAGGAAATGCCAAGTATCTGCTACAGAAATGTACAGCAGAATGAAACGTGTGGATTTATTTGAAACTTTAATCTACCCATGCTATGACACCCTGCACACACAAAGTCGCGAAACAGTTACCGATGACATACTTGAAGCATTGAAAGTCAGGGAAGATAAACTAAAAAAATAATAAAATGAGAGTATATCACGGAGGAACAAACGTAGTAGAACACCCTATGATAGCAGTAGGTAGGCTGCAATTAGATTTTGGGCAAGGATTTTACACTACAGACATTAAAGAACAAGCTGAATCATGGGCTATGCGTATGCAACAAATCAGGGAAAAACCTGGCATTGTAAACGTATATGACTTTGACATCAGCAAAGCTAAAAATAATTTTCTCTACCATCATTTTGAACATTACGATAATGAATGGTTGCAGTTTATTATCGCCAACAGATTAGGTAGTAAACACGTAAAACGATATGACATCATCGAAGGCGGTGTAGCAAACGACCGTGTAATAGACACCGTAGAAGCTTACATGGCAAACATGATGACATTGGACGTTGCTCTTCGTGAACTCTCAAAGCACCAACCAAACAACCAGATTTGCATCACAACCCAAGAAGCAATATCTGAATGTTTGGAATATGTTGAATCCTATAATATAAATTGACATGCTAAGCGACTTACTAATGTGGAATAAAATAGGCAGGATAGTGACGTTGCTCTCTGACAGACTCAACATAACGTCGGAACGTGCCTTGGATTTATTTTACACTTCAAGAACATGCAAGTTAATGCATGATCCTTCAACACAAATCTATACATTTAGTGATGCATATATAGCCGAAGATGTAATTCGCGAATTACAATAAATTAGGAGAAAAAGCATTGCAAGTTTTTTAAAAGACGACTTTTAGATATGTGACTCCACTGTTACAATTCTCTCATCATGTAAAAGCACCCAAATTACACTGTAATCAGGTACATATTACATGGTAAAAGCTACCTGATTACGAGGTAATCAGATAGCTTTTGCGTTGTAATCGCATAGCTTTTATGTAGTGAAGCGTATTGCCTTGAGAAATAGAAGGTTGCGTAGTAAGGGACTATTCCAGTTCAAGCATCAGTGCTTCCTTGAAAGCTGCAAAGTCAGAATCTTCTTTCAGAAGACGTTGTATAAACTCGCGTGGCGTCAGTCGTTTTATTATTTCCACTGGTTTTCCGAGTTCAAGTGAGATGTCAATTTTACCATTGTGCAGATAAGTGGCCATTGTCACCACTATGCGTGGCATCAGCGGAGTCAAGTCGTCCAACAGTAACTTGTTTTCCACGATGGCTTTGACGTGTGGGAAACCATCTATGTGCAGCTGTATGTTCTGCATTCGCATGGCAATGGCAGTATATTCTATATTCTGCATCATACGTTTACACATTGACAGCCATTCGCGTCTGAGATCGTCATCGTCGAACTGCTCATACTCATCTGTTGTCGGTTTCAGTTCTTCTTCTTCCTTTTTGTCTGCTTCCTTCTTGTCGCCATTCATGATGCGCGAGAACGAAACGCCTATGTTTCCCATCCTCAGCTTCGGCACAGCCTTAACTGACGATGGTGTCTTTTCGCTTGCCATGCCTGCTGATGCAGGCGCAGCCTGATATGATTTCACTCCGGTTGTGGCAGCAACGCTGCCTGTGGAGGAGGTGGTTGCAGTCTGTGCCACCTGTGAAGCCACTGATGACTGCACCTCCTTCATCGCTTTCTTAAACAGGGTTTTTAGTCGTTCGCAGGGCCTACGCCCCGCACCGGCACTGCTGTCGTCGGGCTGCGTTATCTGTGCCACTTGTATAAGGGCAAGCTCACAGAGCAACCTCTTGTTGCTTGACTGACGGTAGTTTACGTCGCACTGGTTGAGAATTTTCAGTGCTTGGTATAGGAACTGAGGCTTACACCTGGCTGCCTGCTCAGTATATTTGTTACGCTGAGCCTCACTGGTCTCAATGAGCTGCGTCGTCTGTGGGTCAACAGCCATCAGTAAGTTTCTCATGTGTGAGGCCAGACCGTTGATGAATTTTCCGGCATCGAAACCGCGTGAGAGCACGTTGTTAAAGAGCAACATGATGTCGCTGACCTTGTTTTCAAGCGCAAGGGCTACGATGTTGAAATAATTGTCGGCGTCGAGCACGTTCAAGTCCTCAAGCACCTTCTCGTAAGTGATGTTGCCCTGACAGAAGGAAGCAGCCTGGTCGAAGATAGAGAGAGCGTCGCGCATGCCGCCGTCAGCTTTCTCTGCAATCACGTTGAGTGCCTGCTCCTCATACTGTATTCCCTCCTTCTCTGCCACGTTCTTCAAGTGTCCGATGATGCCCTGTACGGTCATACGCTCGAAGTCGTAAATCTGACAACGCGATATGATGGTGGGCAGTATCTTGTGTTTCTCCGTAGTGGCAAGGATAAATATGACGTGGGCTGGCGGTTCCTCCAAGGTCTTGAGGAAAGCATTGAATGCTGCAGTTGAGAGCATGTGTACCTCGTCGATGATAAACACCTTATACTTTCCTGACTGTGGAGGTATGCGCGTCTGATCCATCAGGGCTTTGATGTGCTCCACACCATTGTTGGAGGCTGCATCAAGCTCAAAGATATTCATTGAGCGCCCCTCGTCAAATGCCTTGCAGCTCTCACACTCGCCACAGGCATCACCCGTTTGCGTGGGGGTGAGACAGTTTATTACCTTTGCGAAGATACGGGCGCAGGTGGTTTTGCCTACACCGCGCGGTCCGCAAAACAGATATGCGTGGGCAAGTTTGCCTGATGATACGGCATTCTTCAGCGTGGTGGTCAGCGAAGACTGACCGACAACGCTGTCAAACGTCATAGGACGATACTTGCGCGCTGATACTATGTATTCCATTTTATGTTGTTTTGTAGTTCTTGCAGTTTAATGTAATGTTAAGTCTAGAACTTCACCATGCCGCCGGGCTTTACTCTTACCGTCTTTATCTTACCGTTTATATACACCGTGGCGGTGCGCTTTTCGCTGTTGCTGCGATTTCTGATTACGGCTTTCGTTACTTTTCCCTCATGCCATTGCATATCGACCTCGAAGCCGCCGCGCGCACAAAGTCCGCTGACCTCACCGTCTTTCCAAACCAGTGGCAGAGCCGGCAACAGCGTAATCAGTGACCTTCCGTTGTCGTATTCTGACTGCAGTAGCATCTCGCAAACACCAGCCGTACCGCCGAAGTTGCCGTCAATCTGGAAGGGTGGGTGAGCATCCATCAGGTTGGGGTAGGTGCCTCCACTGCGTCGGCGGTCTTCTCCTCGGTAATTATCGGGCGAGACGTATGTCAGAAGTTTCTGGTATATGTGGTAGGCCTGCTCGCCTTTATGCAGTCTTGCCCACAGGTTGATGCGCCAGCCAGTGCTCCATCCTGTAGTCTCATCTCCCTTGATAATCAGCGATTGTTCGGCGGCTTGCTGCAGTTTGAGGTCTTTCAGGTGACTGCCAGGGTACAGACCGATGAGATGACTTTGATGACGATGGTGGAAATCCCAATCATCCCAGTCGTAGTACCATTCGTTAAGGTCGCCCATGTGACCCACGGTATAGGGATGAAGCCTTGCAAGGCATCGCTCTATATCAGCGTTGTCCTCATCGAGTATCTTGCCGGCAGCAACGGTATTGGTAAACAGTTCGCGTATGATGGCAAGATCAGCCGTGCCACCATAGCAGGTGGTGCCGTGGTAGCCGCTGAAGGTCTTGTATTCATTCTCTGGCGATGTGCTCGGAGCCGTTATCAGTTCGCCAGGCTGCTTGGGGTTCTCAATGAGCCAGTCCATGCAGAACTGCGCAGCGCCTTTCATCAAAGGATATGCCGTGGAGCGCAGATAGTTTTTGTCTTGCGTAAACAGGTATCTCTCCCACAGGGCGTTTACGAGCCAGGCCCCACCCATATTCCAATTTGACCATTCCGGACTTTCGCGCTTCTCGCCTACGGGATTTGTCATTGCCCATATATCACTGTTATGGCTTGAGCACCATCCTCTGTTGATACCGTAGTAGTTGCGTGCCGTATGCGTGCCGTTGGAAGCCAGCGCACTGACGAAACCATCGAGCGGAGCAGCCATCTCTGCCATGTTTGTGGTGAACGCAGGCCAGTAGTTTTCCTCAAGGTTTATGTTGACGGTGTAGTTGCCTCGCCATGGCGACCATAGGTGTGGCGTCCACAGTCCCTGCAGGTTGGCAGGCACACCGCTTGTGCGTGAGCATGAGATGAGTAGGTAGCGACCATACTGGAAGTATAGTTCCTCAAGATAGCGTGACTGTCCTCCCTCGTCGGTGTAACTTTTCAGCAGAGCCTCTGTGGTTCCACTATAGGCGGTTTTTGATGCTGATGACGATAGGCGCAGCTTAACACGGTCATATATTCTCTTATAGTCTGCCACGTGGGCATTACGCAGTGAGGCATAGTCGTGGCGGAGTAAGTGTTCAAGGTCATGTGTGGCATTTTCCTTGTATGGTGCCCCTTGGGTGACTGGATGTTTGTCAAACCCATTGAAACTCGTTTCGTTTACAATGTAAACCGTGGCTTCCTTGGCATTTCTTATTGTAAGCGATGAGTCTGATGCCTCCACCATACCATCGGTATTTACGTTGAGGATAGTGTGGAAATGTATGCTTTCCTGCGGATTTCCTGTAGCATAGCCGGTCATGGTAAGTCTGTTGGTTGCGGCATTGACCTCATGTGGCACTTGAGCCGTGAGCATAATCCTGACGTTTACGTCGCCACAGAGGCGTATGGCAATCACCTTGTCGGGGTTGGATGCGAAATATTCCCTCTCAATGGATTTGCCGTTGCGTTTGTAAGAGTCCTTTGCAATGGCACAGTCAAGATCGAGTGAACGCTTGTAGTCGGTCACCTTTCCCTGTGTGAGGTCTGTTATGTGAAGCGTGCCGAGCGGCTGGAAATGCTGTGAGTTGGGTCCTTGCACGTGCAGTTGCAGCGAGTCGGCGAGGGCATAGTCCTCATTGAAGAGGGCTTTGCGTATTTCTGGAATCCATTTGTGGGCATCGGCATCAATGCTGTTGTCGGTGGGCTTGCCAGTCCACAGCGTAATGTCGTTAAGGTATATGACGTTGTCATCAGTGCCGCCATATACCAACGCTCCGAGTTTTCCATTGCCGATGGGCAGTGATTCCTCAAAGTATGTGGCAGGAGTGTCATACCTCAAGATCATGGGCGCTTGCTCATGGTGAGGTAGGGTGGTCTCCTGCGGTGTGTCGTTTTTAGTTCTTCCCACTACGGTTGTAGCCATTGTAAGCATTAGTAGGGAAAAGAATGAGCGCATTACGTACTTTCCTATATGTTTGTTAAGCATCTTTAGTATTCTATTCTACCAGCAATTAGTTTTTGCTTTCATTTTTGATTAGAGTACTGCAAAGGTACGTTTTTTTCTGTAGATTGCCAAGAAAAGTGTTTGCTTTTTGGTATTGAAAACGAAAAAAGTCATAGTAATTCTGAGTATTTTATCTCAAAAACACTATGACTTTAATCATCTTGATGTATTGTTTCCGTCCTGTCCTCTTGTATTGTCAGAACCTGTAGCTCAGTGTAGCGTTGAATTGGTGGCGGTTGTTGTGAACCTTAGTGCCTGTGCTTACGTTGTAATCTTCGTACGTGGTAGTTTCATTTTCTGTGTCAGTGTAGTCATACGTAACTTTACCACCTACGAAAGGATAGTATGTTCCTTTCTGCGTAGCATACTGATAGGATAAGTCGAGTCCCCACTGCTTACCAAGGTCGAAACCGAGACCGAATGTGATGCGGTTGGTTGCCTCCCAATTTACGTAGTCGTAGGTGGCATAGTATGCTCCGACGCTGCCGTAGTTGATGTCAGTGTTGATTTCCAGTGACTTGTAACCTTCTTTGTTGTAGATGGCACTTTGGTAGTTATAACCTAAGCGTATGGCTACCTCAGGCACAGGCTTAATCTCCATACCCAACTTGAGCAGGCTCACACCTTTCAGCGCCTGGTCGGTGTTACGATCCATCTGATAGTCCTTGCTTGTCTCAAGAGTTTCATTTCCGTAGTAGTTGATGTAAGTACCTTCAACAACGCGACTCTTTATTGCACTGTAGTCTGCATATTCGTAGGTTGCTCCCACGGCTACTTTAGTGCCGAAGGTATGGCCCAATGACAAGCCGAAACGCCATGGAGTGTGCAGGCAATAATTGTAGGAGAACCAGCTTCCGTTAAAATTCTCGTTGTCGTTGAGGTTCAGGTCTTGAAGTTCTGCGGCTGCACTCATATCGCTGGTGCACGTAAGTTCATACCATGTAGGGGTGTTTATGTAAAGGCCAAAGCGGAAAGGAGAGTCGTCTATCGGGCGGAATATCGCACCAACCTTTATGTCGAACCCTGTGCCTTTCACACGACGATCATCTGTAAAACCGAGATAGCCACGGTCTAAATAACTGACATTTATGAGGTTTTCTTCGTAATAGTTGCGGCTGTAATAATGTACGTCCTTTACACCAAAGGTGAGACCAAGGTAAATCTTGTCGTGTATGTTGCCGCTGATGTTGAAGTCATAGTTCCCTATGTAGCCCTCGTTGTCGTATTGTGCGCTATACATATCGGCAGAACTGAATACAGGGTCTTCGGTGGAACCTCCGAGACGGTCGCTTATTATGCTCTCGATTATTTCATCCTGCAGAGTGCGTGATGGAGAACCGCTATAGGCTTTCATTGAATTGACTTTGCTTGCGGAAGAACCATAATTGTTCACAGGGAATGAATTGACGGCCTGCATTATCTGGTTGAAGTTGCGACTTTTGCTAAAGTTGAAGGCAAGGTTTATGTAAGAGTCTCGTCCTGACTTATTTGTCCACACGAAGCCTACCTGGTTAAGATCTACATTCGTCTTGTTCTTGCCGTCAAGAGTTGCAATGTTTTTCAGTCCGTCAAAGTCGCTTGCCTGTGCTGTAAAACCAGCAGATATCCCCGCCCACGAACGACGGAACAAACCAATACCAGCAGGGTTGCTGCTGATGGTGGAGATGTCTGCGCCCAACGCTTCCATGGCTCCGCCCATACCAACATATTTTGCAGTACCGTTGAGGTCTTCTGTTGCAATGGCAGCTCCTTCGTATGTCTCTTGTGCCATGACACCTGTTGCCATCAGGCTCAGTGCCATTGTCATTATCTTATTCATATATGTCTTGTATTTAGTTTCTAATTTCATTATTTATGTTCGGTATGAGCAGACAGAAGCCTGTAACTCAAAACTTGTGAGGGGGCAAGGCATCATCTGCGTCCGCGTGAACCACCACCGCCGCCAGAGAAACTGCCGCCTCCGCCGCGTGAGCCTCCGCCACTGCTAAAACCTCCGCCACTGCTTCTCGTTCCTCCACTGTAGCTGCCGCTGTTGCCATAGCTGCTGCTTCTCGTTCCTCCACTGTAGCTGCCGCTGTTGCCATAGCTGCTGCTGCGAGTAGATGAGGAACTGTTGTGGCCAGAATAGCTGCCGCTGTTGCCATAACTGCTACTGCGAGGAGTTATGCCCGAACGACGTGTGCCGTTTGATGTGCCATTGTTCGTAGTGCTGTTGCTGCGAGTTGTACTTGAAGATACAGAGTTGCGGCCTCCGAATGAATTGCCACGGGCTGTTGTAGAGTTGCCTCTTACGCCAGTTCTGCTTCCACGTACACCACGTGATGAACCATAGTTGCCGGCATATCCTCCACGACTTGTTGCCCTGTGTCCGTTGATGATTCCACCACGTGTTTTGACATAGCCTCCTCCCCAATGGTGATAGCCGTAGTATGGGCGATGCCATGCGTAGTGAGTACGCCATCCGCCATAGTTCCAGCTATATCCCCATCCCCAGTATGGGCGGCGGTACCATGGATCATACCAAGTGTAAGAAGAGTACCATGGATAGTACCAACTTGTTCCCCAATAATAAGAACCGTAATATGGAGAATACCATGGGTCGTAATACCATGGGTCGTTGACAACTACGGTAAGACCGCTGTAACCGTCGAAACGCTGCATGTCACGACTATATTTGTAGTCCTCATACTCTTCGCGAGAGATTGTAACAGAATCAGGTATGCTGATGTCTTCATACATTGACTGTGGCTGAGCAGACTCTTTGCCACGGCGGTTGTATTCGTCAACATCGCGGTCACCGCCGTAGTCGGCATAGTCGTCGGTGGTGCCTTCGTCAGCACGCACGCGATATCTGCTTGGCGCATCGGCATCAACGACCTCGGAGGTGATGGCGGTCTGTGACTTCGCCTTCTTCTTCGGGGTGAAGTACATGTCGTCTTGTGCCCATGAAGCCTGAGCAACAAATAACAACATTGCCATGAGTGTGAAAAGTTTATTCTTCATAGTCTTGTCCCTTTCTTTTCGGTTTGCAATCTCTTGATTAAATAATAAAAAACAGTAGAAAAACATGCTATCTATCTTCCTGATTGCAAAATTACGTTTAATTTTTTTGCAAATATACGGAAAAACCCTAACATAAGTGAGGTTTTTCCCTATTTTTTTTTAACTTTGCATTAAAATTAACATTTAGTATTATCGGATGAGATATTTTCTTACACGTTTTCATATCATTTGTAAGGGTGCATCGGCACTTGTTAATGATGTGATGAATGAGACAGAACTCATGCAGGTATGTCGTGAATTGCTTGCAGACGAGTGTGGCGAATTGGGTTATGAGAGTTTCGAGGATAAGAATTATGGTTTGGATGCCTACGTACAGCAGGCGGAGTATCATGAGATATTGTTGAAAGATATGTTGAAACGCTTTCCCGTTGATGGCGTAAAGATAGATTATAAGACAGAGGATATCCCTGATCAAGATTGGAATGCTGCATGGGAGGAAGAGGGGTTCGAGCCTATCAACGTGCGTAATATGGTGACTATATATGATGCGCGTCACACTGAGGATGCCAATCAGTTCAGTGCTCCGATACGCATTGGTATTCATGCCAGTAACGCTTTTGGCACTGGTACGCATGAGACCACACGCATGATTATATCTATGTTGCTTGAGCAACCTCTCAATGGTCGGCGCGTGCTTGACTGCGGTTGTGGCACTGGTATCTTGGCTATTACCGCCATAAAGTGTGGAGCAGCAGAGGCTGTGGCATATGATATTGATGAATGGAGTGCGGATAATGCTTTGCATAATGCAGAACTCAACGGCGTTGCTGACCGCATAGAAGTGCTACAAGGCAATGCAGGTATTCTGTCGCATGTTGAGGGAATATTTGATGTGGTTGTGGCTAATATCAACCGCAACATTCTGATGGCTGATATGGAAGCTTTCCACAGCGTGATGTCACATAATGCTACGCTAATTCTGAGTGGCTTCTACGTAGTTGATGCTGATATGTTGACAGAAAAAGCCACTTCGCTCGGTATGAGTGAAGTGGCTCGTGAGACTGATGGCGGGTGGTGCGCAATTCAATTCATGATTGATAATCCATAATTATCATTTTGGTGTGAATCATGAACTGTGCATTTATGTATTATTTAAACATGCGCAGTGCGCCGAGTAACTCGCTATTTTCTTCTTTCGTGCCTATCGTCACGCGCAGACAGTCCTGACAAAGTGTTATGCGTGTGCGGTTGCGCACGATGATACCTTTTTCTACGAGGTAGTCGTAAATATTCTGTGCATTAGTCATCTTCGCAAGGAAGAAGTTTGCATCAGTGGGATATACTTGCTTGCATATAGGTAACTCTGAGAAGGACTGCATCAGTTTGCCACGTTCCTGCAACAGCATATTCACCCAGCGCTCCACGCTTACTGTGTCATTAAGGCGTTTCAATGCTTGCTCTTGCGTCAGCAGGTTGACATTGTAAGGGTATTTCACCTTGTTGAATATGTCAATGATGTCTTTCTGAGCAAATGCCATACCCAAGCGAATTGCCGCAGAGCCCCATGCCTTGCTCATAGTGTGGAGTACTATGAGGTTAGGGTGTTGTGTAAGCTGGCGCAGTATGGTAGGCTCACTTGAGAAGTCGATGTATGCTTCATCTACTATTACCAAACCATCGTATTGCTCTATTACTTTTATGATTTCCTCGCGCATTATGTTGTTGCCCGTAGGATTGTTTGGCGAGCATATCCATATAGCTTTGGTGTGGTCATCGGTAGCGGCAAGCAACTTGTCGGCAGTTACTTGATACTGTTCGTCGAGCATCACACGTCGGTACTCCACGTTATTGATGTCGGCACACACCTCATACATACCGTATGTAGGGCATATAGCTACCACGTTGTCTTTCTGCGGTTCGCAGAAGCATCGATATATTAGGTCGATTGCTTCATCAGAGCCATTGCCCAGGAAAATATTGTCGGCAGCCACGCCTTTAATCTTTGCCAGACGCTCCTTTACCTCTTGCTGCAGAGGGTCGGGATAACGGTTGTATGGCGCATTGTATGGGTTCTCGTTAGCATCGAGAAACACGTGAGCCACGTGTCCGTTGTATTCGTTGCGTGCACTGCTATATGGTGCGAGCGACCATATATTCGGTCGCGTAAGTTCTTTCAATGATTTCATCGTGATAGAGTTTTATTTTATAAGGTGCAAAGTTACGATTTTTTTTTTATATACACAACAAAAGCAATTTTTTGTTGTGTGTTATAAAAATCTTTTTTTTAGACTCTGCAATACATAATAGCTTATTATTCGTGCAACATATGATGCTCTGATTGTTCTATTTCTCCTATTAGATGTTTTCAGTTCTATGCATTCATGTAAGATGAAACGTTTTTAAAATGGATGTGCAACAGTATTCTTTGGGTATAACATCTATTTGAGGTAAATTTGCATTGCAAAAAAAAAAGAATAATGTTCAATAAAATACATACGATGAAAAAGATATACGTATTGCTACTTGCTTCCTGCCTGCTGAGACCAGTGATGGCGCAAGAGAAATTTGAAGTGGGCAAACCTAACAATTCCGCTTATCGCTACTTGGATGAGTATCATGCTATCAAAGACTACATTGACTATTCAAAGTACCCGAATTTCAAACTCGGTATAGGTACGACGGTCAATGATTATCTAAACAATTCTACGTTCAGGAAATTGATTAACAAAAACTTTACCGAAACAGTGGCAGGCAATGCCATGAAGATGGCAAGTTGTGTTGATGCCAATGGTAACATGAACTTCACTACGGTGAGAAACTATGTAAATACTGCGACCAGCGCAGGACTCAACGTATATGGCCACACGCTCGCATGGCATTCACAACAACAGAAGAGTTGGCTGCTGAAACTGCTTGCCGACAAGCCTGCACCAGAACTGACCGATGGTGATGTTGACCTATGGCTAACGGTTGCCAGCAAGGATTTTCGAGTTAGCCAGAGCGTAGGATGGACCTCAGATCAATCAAAATATAATTACTCCATCAGTTTCGATGCTACCAACGGCCTAAAGGTTACGACCAACAAGGCATATTCATGGGAAGTGCAGTTTGATGCCATGTCTAATATCTTGCTGCAGAAAGGAAAAAGCTACAAGATGACCATAACCATAAAAGGCTCGAAGACGGGCAGCGTGAATGGTACCCTCGGTAACTGGAGTGGCGGTGCAAACATCAAAGCGTCGTTCACTACTGAGTGGCGAGATGTGGAACTAACCATCAAACCTACGATGGAAAGCAGTTTCATACTGCTACACGTACCTAACTACACAGGCGATATATATATCAAATCGATAAAATTTGAGGAAAAGAAGAAAGGCAAGACTATCAACGAGGAGCGTCGTTGCATGAAAGTACATGCTACAGCGAAGCAAAGCACAGCATGGGACAATCAGATGTGGCTGGTACCAGGAACGTTTTATTCAGGTGCTAACTATGTATTTAAGGCTGATGTGCGTGCAGACAAGAAAGCGCGCGTATCTACACAGATACACAACGCTCCGAGCAGTTTCGTCGATGGTAATGCCTTGGGCGATATCTACTTCACCACGGAATGGAAGACCATAACTGTCAGTGGTAAGTTTGCAAAATCGGGTAAGAGCATAGCCTTCAACCTTAGCGAACTTGCAGAGGAAAACAATTATTACTTCGACAATGTAAGTTTGAAGATAAATGGAGTGGAGAAGATAAAGAATGGCAACTTTGAAGGTACGGACGTCAGTACGTTCAAAGTAAAAGAGTACGGCGGAAGTGTCACTGCTCCGACGATTGTTGACGGCCTAACCTACGTATATGTGCCAACTACTGTCCCACTGACACAGCAGGAACGTCATGATACGCTTGTATATGCTATGAACAAGTGGATAAAGGGTATAATGAACGCCTGTGGCGGAAAGGTGAAGGCTTGGGATCTTGTCAACGAAGCAATATCAGGCGGTGGTGATGACGGTTCTGGCAACTACGTGCTGCAGGGGAATAATCCAACTGGCAACCCCGATGCTACATGGGACGTAGGCGGCGATGCCTTCTACTGGCAGGACTATTTGGGGGCACTGGAATATGTGCGTCAGGCATGTCGTCTGGCACGTAAGTATGGACCAGAGGATATCGTACTCTTCATCAACGACTATAACCTCGAATCAGACTGGGACGGCAACAAAAAACTCAAGTCGCTCATCAACTGGATAAAGAAGTGGGAGGCAGATGGAGTAACAAAGATTGATGGTATCGGTACGCAGATGCACATATCTTATTATGAGAATACCGGTATTCAGAATAGCAAGAAAAATGCTATCACCAATATGTTTAAACTGATGGCAAAAACGGGTAAGTATGTGCGCGTAAGCGAATTGGATATGGGTTATGTGGATGCCAACGGCAATACTGTACATACAGCTAACATGACAGAGACGCAGCACAAGAATATGGCAAACTATTACGAATGGATAATCAAGGAGTTCCTGCGTCTTGTTCCTGCGAAGCAGCAGTGGGGCATCTGCCAGTGGTGTCCTAACGATGCTCCGGAAGGAGGCGGATGGCGCAAGGGCGAGCCTGTAGGCATATGGGATTTGAATAATTACCGTAAGCACACCTACGCAGGGTTTGTGCGTGGACTTGGTGGAGTGGTTTATACGGCTGCTGACGGCATTGATGGCATAGAAGCCAGCGAGTCTGTTGATATTGATACTTCGAAGGGCATATACAATATCAGCGGTATGCCGCTTAATGTAACGTCTCTTGACAAACTGCCTCGCGGGCTCTATATAGTAAATGGCAGAAAAGTGGTTGTAGAGTAACTCATCAATTAAACAGCGATTACACACTGTGTAATCGCTGTTTAATTGATGAGTTAATATCTGTTGCAAAGTATTGTGTCTTCCTTTATTTCTTCAGTTCTTTTATTCTTCTGAGACCTTCCTCAAGTCTTGCGCGCTGAGTGGCGAGGTTGATGCGTATGTAGTGACGTCCGGCAGGACTGTGGTCGTACATCGTACCAGAATTTACATATACGTTAGCCTCCTGCAACAGACGTTGACATAGTGCGTCGGCATCTTCATCTACGCATACCCACATCAGATAAGTGCCTTCAAGCGTCGTAACCTTCCACTGTGGCAAGTGCTCTTCTATATAGACCTTGGCAAACTGATAGTTGCCGTAGATGTAGTCGTTGAGTTCGTTGAGCCATGCCTCGCCTTCTTCGGTGTAGGCAGCTTGCAGGGCTATAACGCCGAAAGGGTTGACATCACACACCTCGTTGATGTTGATGGCACGGTTGACACGGCGGTGCACCGAGTCGTCCTTTATTATAATGTTGGCAATCTGCAGACCTGCAATGTTAAACGCTTTGCTTGGCGATACGCATACGGCACATGGTGCATCGCTTACTGCCATGAAAGGATGATACTTCGGATATAGTTCATCCATGCCGTTTCCATGTATCGGGTTACGCATCAATTTGTGGTTGACAAACTCACAGTGTATCTCGTCGGCAATGACGAAGACTCCATGACGCTTACAAATCTCGCCCATTTCGCGTAGTTCGTATTCCGACCATACGCGCCCCGTGGGATTATGGGGATTGCAAAGCAGGAAAACCTTTACGTCGGGCTGCGCACAGAGGTGTTCGAAATAATTGAGGTTAATCTGATAGAAACTTTCGTGATAGGTCGTCGTGATGCCGTCGCTTGAACTGTAGTCCCAGTTTATCAATGGTTCTTCTACTACCTCGCAACCATTATTCTTTATTGAAGAGTAGAAACAGTTGTAGGCGGGTGTCTGCACCAATACCTTGTCGCCTGGTTCCGTTACGGCCTTTATTATTGCCGATATGGCCGGCACCACACCGCTGGTGTAGAGCATCCACTCGCGCTCAATACCATGCCAACCGTGCCTGTGTGCGAACCAGTCAATCGTGGCTTGGTAGAAACTGTCAGGCACCAGCGTGTAACCGAAACAACCGTGCTCCATACGCTGACGCAAAGCTTGCTGCACGCAGGGCGCAGTCTCAAAGTCCATGTCGGCCACCCACAGAGCTATAGTGTCGTCATTAGGCATCTCATCATACTTATAGCAGTTGGTGCCGCGGCGGTTTACTGTTTTGTCGAAGTCGTAAGCCATACACAAAATTAGGAATTATGCATTATGAATTATCTTCGCATCTGCCGGCTGCTTCTGGTTCTCGTCCCATATCAGCTCACCGATGTTTCCCTCAACGGTCAGCGTGCCGCTGGTGGGATTCTTTATGCTCGTCACATTGCCCTTGATATTACCGTTAACGGTGGAGTATTCAAACATCAGGTTGGCATCTTCACCGAAGGTACAGTCTTCTAATGTTAGTCCGTCAACGTAACACAATAGTTGCTCACCCGTAAGGTGACAACGCACCAGACGCATGTTCTTGGCATACCAACCGAGGTATTCTCCGTTGACCTCGCAATCAACGAGTGTTACGTTCTCTGCCTCCCAGAATGCGTCCTTTGAGTTGATTACGGCATTGTGTATCTCTACATTCTTTGAGTATTGGAAGGAATAGTTGCCGTCCTGACGGTAGTTTTCTATCCTTACATTGTCGGTGTGCATGAAGAGATAGTCGCAGTTCTCTATCTTTACATTGCGCAGTGTCACGTCATCGCAGTCCCATAACATCTCCTGTCCATCGCTGAAGTTGGTGTCTTCAACGTAGATACCCTTCATACGACGGAACATTTTAGGTGCATCGACCTTGCATCGCGTCATGCGACAGTCGGCAGAATACCACAGAGAGGAGCGTGCTGTGTCAGCAAAGTAGCAGTTGTTGATTTTTAAACCATACGTTTCCCAAAACACATACTTACCCTCAAAGCGGCAGTCAATAGCCTCAATATTCTTCGTTTCTTTAATTGACGATTCGCCAGGGTGTATGGTTATGCGCTCAAGTCGTGTGTCATGAATTGCATATAGCGGGCGCTCACCGCCATATTCCTTGTCTTGTATTTGTGTCATCTTGAATAAATCTTAATCTTTCTGTGTTTCAATATCTCCTTTTCTCCTTTCACTCTACTCATACTGTTGCAACAGTTCGAAGCGCATGGATTGCCCTTGACTGTTGGTAAACGTGCCATAGAAGCCGTCGCCACGCCCTTCTATTTTCCCCTTGAACGTGCCGGTGTTGTTGCCCTTGGGCGAGTATTCTTTGAGAACCACGTTGTTATATCCGCGTGGGTCAGGCTCATCACTTACGCATTTCAGTGTAAACTTTTTATTCGGGCGGTCATCATAGACGTAGTATCCTTGCCATTCGTAGTTTTCTCTGCTCAGATACATGGTGATGTTGTACTTGTCTATCTTTCCTTTATATACGCTATAGTTGCTTTGCGCATTGACTGCCATACTCATAAGAGCGAATATGGATGTGATAAAAATACGTGCTGTCATAGTCTGTCCTCCTTATAATGAATTTTAACTTAGAATGTTAATATTATCTTTCAAATATGGTATAGTAATATACCAAAGCCCAATCTTGGTCGTTGGCATAGGGATCTGCTCCGCGCGATGCTTTGCCGTTAACGCGTCTGGGCAGAACGTAGGCACATGTCGCGCGACCATCTTCCGAGAAGAGCGATAGGCAGTTGCGCACTATTCTGTTTGCTCTCTGCTGATACTTTGAAGGCTCTTTTGACCTTGCTTTCTTCACGGCTTGGGCGAAATAATGGAAGGCTGCAGCGGTAATGCCGTCCCAGGAGTGGGGATAGGTGTCGCCCCACTGACGATTTTTGCCAAACCAATAGCCGTCCCAGTGGCGTATTGCCATCTCATGCTGTCGATAACTGGGCTGATGCCAGGAAAAGGCATTGAGCGCAGGCATCATGATTTCTGCGCAGTGTAGGTATTTTCCTTCTTTGGTGGCGAGATACATTTCGCAGAGCATCTGCACGGCTGGAGCTACAATGCTTTGCTCGTAGTTTACCTCGAACTTAGGGAATGACAGGTCATTCTTTATGAAGTTGTCAGCAATGCGTGAGTATTGCAGCAAAAGATGTTCGCGCTCATCGTTGAGGCCGGCTTTTTTCAGTGCTTCCAAGCCGATGGTTACGGGGTAATCGATGCAATAGAACGAATATCCGAAGTTGCGCAGCAGTGCATTTATCGTGTTATATCCGTCGAGAGCATACTGTTTCTCGCCCGTCAGCAGCGACATACGGAAGTAGAAATCAGCAACCCATGCGTAGTTATAGCCACGGTGTCTGCCTTCATCGCGAGCGTTGGAGAATGTCTTATAGTCTGCATCCTGTAGCTTGGTGCGTACGAACTTGGCATATTTCACCAGCGCATCCTGTATCTTCATGTCATGGTTTCTGCGGCAATATTCCGCCAGAAAGATACCCATGGCAAGTCGCTCGCGCCCTTCGCTGAGGTCGCTTCGCTTCTTATCATCAGTCACTATGCTGTCGCCCTCGTTGTCGTAAATCATGAAAGCTCCATCGCGCACGTCGTCAGGGTTATTCAGTTGCTGATGGTCAACGATGAAGTTAGCTCTCTTTTGCAACAGTTGCTTCTCGTTGTTGATACCGTAGAGTAGGGCATATGCTCCCTCATATTCCACCTTTATCTCGCCCTCGCGGTCTATCAACTTGTTTATTATCTTTGTTTCCTTGCCTTTCTTGAATCCCACTTGAGCCGTCTCGCCTACCTCATAGACGAATTTCAGACTGTTGACAAGCATGCCACCACGGTCATATACCTGCTGGTCGAAGTCGCCGTTGTGTGAGAATATGCGCCACGTAAGACGGTATTCTTTGCCGCTTTCAAGCACCGTATCGGGCGGACAGAGTGCAAGTACGCCGCGGAAGTTTGACATTCCCTTGCTGTAGGCGTGCTCCCATACCTCGTAGTCGGTGATTTCACCCTCTGTTACCATCAGTCCCAAATGCGGACCTTGGCCGTTCATCCTTACGGCATTGATGTAGGCTGCCGTTCCTCCTGCCCAGATGTGGGCATTGCAACGCTGCGTCATGCAGGTGGCAGCATCGGGATAGTTGTCGTTGAGTGGCGTATAGATGCCCACGTTTTTCAGTGATACGTCTTTGGCGGTGGGATTTTCAAAGATGTATGTCTCTACGAGGTCGTCACCGTCCATGTGGCGTTCCACGCTTACCTTGACGTAGCCGTCGGCATCATAGTATGTGCGTCCCCATTCATACAGGTTAGTTACCCACGGATATTGCGAGCCATCGGCTTTCAAGAGCCACTCCATTTTGTTCTTGTCGCCTTTTATGGTGATACTCGACAGCGTCATGCCGTCCTCATTTTCTTGATATATGATGCGCTGAGCGCTTGATTTTAGTGCGCTCATGATTATAATGAATGCAATAAGGACTATGTTTTTCATGTTATGTTGCATATTATGGTTATTTTTTTGCAAAGATAAGAAATAAACTGTAAAATACAAAATTTTTTTACAAATTTTGTTCGCTAATCTGACAAAAAGGTGTTTTCTGCTGTATAATCAGTGTTTTATAGTATCGTAATCGCTATCTGATTACATCGTAAAAGCATAATTATTACAGTGTAAAAGCTATCTGATTACAATGTAAAAGCTATCTGATTGTGATACGAAGTGTATCGGTCTGTTAATCAGTGAGTTTGCCCTATGGATGTTGAGGCATAAAAAAAACGCCTTCATCTCAGTGAGTGGTCACACTCATGATTTGAAGGCAGTCTGATGAAAGGTGGGTGGTGAATGTTTTTATGTGTCGTTTTCCAGTTTTTGGGCAGACTGTTTATCGTCGCGGTTGCGGAACCATGTGGCGAGTATCGTGCCTGAAATAGAGTGCCAGGCACAGCTCACTGCCGCCGGTATCACTGCAAGTGGGCAGGTCACGATGAAGAATGTTGAGGCGAGCACCGTGGCAAGTCCTGCGTTCTGCATGCCTACTTCAATTGAGATAGTACGATTCTTTGCCTTTGAGAAACCGAACATTTTGCCTACGCTGTATCCGGTTAAGTAGCCCAAAGAATTATGAAGTAGCACTACTGTGAACACCATAAGGAAGAAGACCACGCCCTCTGCAAGCAGTTTGTCATGTACGGCAGCTATCACACCGCCTACGATGCATGCTAAGCCAAGCACACTGAAAGCCGGCATCACTGCCTGTGCTTTCTTGAAGCCCTCACGCTTGCCGAAAAATAGGTTGGCAAGGAAACCAATGCTTACTGGCAGTAGCGTGACAATCAGTATGTTGAGAAACATGCCCATGGCATTTACCTCAACTTGCTCGCCTGCCAGCCACAATACGAGCAGCGGTGTGACAACGGGTGCAAGCAGCGTGGAAACAGTGGTCATACCTACGGAATAAGCCACGTCGCCGCGGCAGAGGTAAGACATAATGTTGCTCGATACTCCGCCAGGACAACAACCTACGAGTATTATACCCACGATGATAGGCTTAGGCACCGTGATACCAATATAGCCTACGCCTACGGTCAGGGTCCATGCTATCAGTGGCATGAGCGTGAACTGTGCGCAGGTGCCGATGAGAATGTCCCACGGACGTGCTGCCAGGACGCGCATATCTTGCATGGTGAGCGTCAGTCCCATGGTCAGCATGATAAAACCCAGTATTGCAGATTGTGTGGTGCCGTGTACCCACGTGAATAGCTGTGGCATGAAATAAGTTGCCACGGCTATCGCTATGATAAACCACGATGTGTAGGTAGAGAGCCACTGGCTCGCTTTGTAAAGAAATTTGTACATTATTTTATTATCCGATGTTTTATTTCCTCCACTTTCTTGTATATATCCTGTACGCTTACTCCGCAAGTGAACTTACCGTTCTGATACAGTATGCGACCGTTGACCATGGTCATCTTTACGTTTTGTTTGCTGCCGGAATATATTATGTTCTTCTCTATGTTGTTAAGCGGCTGCATGTTTGGCTGCATGAGATCGAGCATGATGATGTCTGCCTTCTTGCCATAGGCAAGCACATCGCAGTCGTCAAGGTGCATGGCCTTTGCACCATTTACCGTAGCCATTTTCAGCACCTCGCGGGCATCAATGGCACTGGCATCGTGCTCGCGTATCTTCGCAAGACCAGTAACGAGGAACATCTCGCGGAAGAAGTCCAGACAGTTGTTTGACGCTGGACCGTCAGTGCCTATCGCCACTGTGATGCCACGTTTCAGATATTCGCTTATTGGTGCTATGCCCGAAGCCAGTTTCATGTTGCTGCCAGGGTTGGTTACCACATACATACCATGACGCTGCATGACGCAGAAGTCATCCTCGCTCATCCATACACCGTGGTATATGCCGCCACCATAATCAAACATACCCAGCGTTTCAAGAAAAGCTAACGGCGTCTTGCCGTAACGCTCCACGCATCCTTTTACCTCTGCCTCTGTCTCGCAAGCATGAAGGTAAAGCGGAGCCTTGTTCTTCTGCACTACCGACGCTATCTTCTTCAGATTGTCAATATTGGTGGTGTACTCCGCATGAAAACCCAGTTGATATGACTGCAACGAGTCAGGCACGTTATACTTGTTATACAGATAGTCTATACTGCATACGTCCTTTGAGAAATCATTCACTCCTCCCGTCTGCACGCATCGGAATCCCATATCATCCATGGCGCGCGCTACGTCTTCCTGTTCCATATACATATCGAAGCAGGCAGTGATGCCACTCGTAAGGTATTCCAGTACTGAAAGTTGCGACATCCAGTATATGTCTTCACCCGTAAACTTTGCCTCTACGGGGAAGATATCCTCATTGAGCCAAGCATCAAGTGGCTTGTCATCGGCCAGCGAGCGCAGCATACTCATGCCGCTGTGCGTATGTGCATTCTTAAATCCTGGCATCAGCAGATTTCCCTGACAGTCAATCTCTTGGTCGAAGGGAATGTTGCTTGTGTTTTCTTGTCCCACGTAGGTAATGCGTGAATCTTCTATATGTATCTCACCGCAGAAGATGTCTTGACCTTCCGCCATTGTGAGTATGCGTGCGTTGTAAAGTCTTGTTACCATATACTTGTTGAGTTATTTGTAATGTTATTCGTGTTTTGCAAGTTATATCATCGGTGGTGGGTTCTTGACGAACAGTTTTGCAATCTTTGCAAAAAGTGCAATCACTTTATGCAAAATCCACTTTTTCAAGTTGGATCAATTATTAAGATTACCAATAGCAGCCATTTTCCACATTAGAGAAATTCTGTGGTTGCTCAGTCTCGTCGGGGTATACCCAATAAGGGTTTTTCATCAAAGGAGGATATTTGTCAAGATAATAATATTCGGTCTCCCAACGTTTTCCCTTTATACCAAACAAAAGTTGTAATGCACCACCAAGATGAATAGCTTGTTTTCCACGTGATTTACAATGTGCGGCCAATGGCATACCATATGCACCGCATCCGATGAGAGCTACGTCATAGTCTATACAATCAATATCTTTCTCCATGTGCTCCAAAGCATCAAACCACGACTTGTATTCTGTGGCATCTTGCCCACCACCGAGAGATTGTACAGATTTATATACTGTTAACTGTGAAAATTCCGGCAGGATATTTTTATTCTCAAAAAGATAATCTCTATTTTTATATTGTGAAATAATAGTGTTTTTGAATGGATGTATCACGAGAACCTTTTTATGTTCTAAATAGCTTGTCCAGGGTTTATTGGCGAAGAAAGGAACCAGAGCATCAATATGAACACTCTTACATGACAGATATTTATTCATATAATATTCATTCTCTTGCCAACTGCCTAAAATGTCAATTGCTTTGGCACATTTTACCATTAAGTCTGCAAAATCGCTGTACGCTTTATGATTAGAGTTAAAGAAACCTGCGTTATTCTTCATGCGATAGTCAATCTGCGGTGGAACCCAGAATGGAAAGGTCTGGCGCAGCATCCAAAAAGGATGATGACCTTTTATATATAAAATCGTTGTGTACAACTCGTT
>CAMNCV010000164.1 GCA_946534585.1 uncultured Prevotellaceae bacterium | reverse complement strand
TGGAAGGCTCCTCAGTGTGCCGGCGTCATCCACACCGACTTTGAGAAGGGTTTCATCCGCGCCGAGGTGATAAAGTACGACGACTACATGGAGTATAAGTCGGAAGCCGCCATACGCGAGGCCGGCAAGCTTGCCATCGAAGGAAAGGAATACGTGGTACAGGACGGCGACATTATGCACTTCAGGTTCAATGTCTAAAACCCCCTCCCTAACCCTCCCCGTGGGGAGGGAAATATTACACTTTCTATCATACATACAGACTTTCTTTCTATGATACAAACATTAACAAATACACTCCCCCTCGGGGGAGCAGGAGGGGGGTTATTATTCATTCATTGGAACCCTGACCTGGTAATCTTCAGTCTCGGGCCTGTTGCCATACGCTGGTACAGCACTTGCTGGCTGGTGGGATTGCTGCTGTCATACTTAACAGTGAAGTATCTGTATAAACAGCAGGGCGTGAAAGACGAGAAGTTTGAACCGCTTTTCCTATATTGCTTCATCGGAATACTCGTGGGCGCAAGGCTCGGCCATTGCCTGTTCTATGAGCCGGAGTATTTCCTCTCGTCAGGCACACACATCATAGAGATGCTGCTGCCTATACGTCAGGGACTGGATGGTTCATGGCATTTCACTGGATATGAGGGACTGGCTTCGCACGGCGGCACCATAGGTATCATACTCGCATTGCTGCTCTATTGCCGCAACATGAAGATGCCCGTCATACAGGTGCTCGACACCATCTCCATCTCAGTGCCTATCACAGCCTGCTTCATCCGACTTGGTAACCTGATGAACTCCGAAATAATCGGCCGCCCTACCGACGTGCCATGGGCGTTCATCTTCGAGAAGATAGACATGTTGCCACGCCACCCTGGACAGCTATACGAAGCAATAGCATACTTCTGCTTCTTCTTCGTATTGTGGTATTACTGGAGGAAGAACCCGGAGCGCGTAGGCACAGGCTTCTTCTTCGGTCTCGACATCTTCCTTATCTTCACCTTCCGCTTCTTCATAGAATACACCAAGGAGGTGCAGGAAGCCTTTGAAGAAGGCATGCTCTTCGACATGGGGCAGATACTCTCCGTGCCATTCATCCTGCTGGGAGCATACTTTACTTGGAAAGGGATAAAAAAGGAAAAAAAGAAATAACAGCTTAAAAACTATAGTCACTATAATACTATAGGAACTATATAAAAAAAAAGAAAACAATGGCAAAGAAAGACGGCGAGCTTACGCCGATGATGAAACAGTTTTTCGACCTCAAGTCGAAGCATCCGGAGGCACTGCTGCTCTTCCGCTGCGGCGACTTCTACGAGACCTATTGCGATGACGCAATAGATGCTTCACGAATACTGGGCATCACCCTGACCAAGCGCAACAACGGTGCAAGTCAGGGCGACGCCATGGCCGGCTTTCCACACCATGCTCTCGATACCTACCTGCCGAAACTGATAAGAGCCGGACGCCGCGTTGCTATCTGCGACCAGCTCGAAGACCCTAAGCTGACAAAGAAACTCGTAAAGCGTGGCATCACAGAACTCGTCACGCCGGGCGTGGCAATACAAGACACCGTACTTAACTATAAGGAAAACAACTTTCTCTGTGCCATACACTTCGGCAAGTCGTCATTCGGTATCTCACTGCTCGACATCTCTACGGGTGAGTTCCTGTGCGACCAGGGCAACCACGAGTATATCGACAAGATGCTGGCAAACTTCCAACCGAAGGAGGTGCTCGTTGACCGCAACCACAAGGGGCAGCTCATGCAGATGTTCGGACAGGGGCTCTGCACCTACGAGATGGACGACTGGGTATTCTCAGAGCAAACCGCCAACCAGAAACTGCACCACCATTTCAAGGTAAGGAACATGAAGGGTTTCGGCGTAGAGAACCTGAAAGACGGACTGATAGCCTCGGGTGCCGTGCTGCAGTATCTGGAGATGATGCAGCAGACTCACATCGACCACATCACCAAACTGCAGCGCATTGATGCCGACCGCTACGTTCGTCTTGACAGCTTCACAGTCAGAAACCTTGAGTTGAACTCTCCGCTTCACGAAGGCGGCACGGCACTCATCGACGTTATTGACAACACCATATCGCCCATGGGAGCACGTATGCTCCGCCGATGGCTCGTCTTCCCACTGAGAGAAAAGAATAGGATAGAGGAGCGTCATGACGTGGTAGATTACTTCTTTCGCCATCCTGACTCACGCGATGTCATTGACGATGAGCTGCACCGCATAGGCGACATGGAACGCCTCGTGGCTAAGGTGGCAGTGGGCAGGATAACGCCACGCGAGGTGGTGCAGATGAAACTCGCACTGGCTGCCATAAAACCTATAAAGGTTATCTGCACGCAGGCCGACACGGCGGTATTGAAAAGGGTAGGGGAGAGCCTTGACCCGCTCGATGAGGTCAGGGAGCATATCGAACAGTGGCTCGTCAATGACCCACCGTCGATGATAGGAAAAGGACAGGTGATTGGCAAGGGCGTAAACCAGGAACTTGACGAACTGCGCCAGATTGCTTACTCAGGAAAGGACTACCTGCTGAAGATACAGGAAAGGGAGATACAGCGCACGGGCATCTCGTCGCTGAAGATTGGTTTCAACAACGTCTTCGGCTACTACCTTGAGGTGCGCAACACCTACAAGGACCAGGTGCCGCCAGAGTGGATACGCAAGCAGACGCTGACGCAGGCAGAGCGCTACATCACCGAGGAACTGAAGCAGTATGAGGACAAGATACTGGGTGCCGAGGATAAGATACTGGCATTGGAGACACGCCTCTTTGCCGAACTCGTGACTTACCTGCAGCAGTATATGCAGCAGTTGCAGCGTAACGCCCAGCTGGTGGCAGAGATTGACTGCCTGTTGTCGTTTGCCAAGACGGCAGTAGAGCATCGCTACGTGCGCCCCGTGGTTGACGATTCACAGACTATCGACATCAAGCAGGGACGCCATCCGGTCATTGAGGCCAACATGCCCGTAGGCGAGCAGTATGTGCCTAACGATGTATATCTCAACAATGACGACCAGCAGATAATAATCATCACCGGTCCTAACATGGCGGGTAAGTCGGCACTGCTCAGGCAGACTGCCCTCATAGTGCTAATGGCACAGATAGGTTGCTACGTGCCTGCCGACTCGGCACGCATAGGTCTTGTAGATAAGATCTTCACCCGTGTGGGAGCCTCTGACAGCCTTTCCACGGGCGAGTCAACATTCATGGTTGAGATGACCGAGGCTGCCAGCATCCTCAATAACGTCACCGACCGCTCGTTAGTGCTCTTCGACGAACTGGGACGCGGCACCAGTACCTACGACGGCATTTCCATAGCCTGGGCTATAGTGGAATATCTGCACGAGCATAAAGGTTCCAACGCACGCACGCTCTTTGCTACGCACTACCACGAGCTCAACGAGATGGAGGCTCACTTCCCTCGCATCAGGAACTATAACGTGTCGGTAAAGGAAATCAACGGTAAGGTTATCTTCCTGCGCAAACTCGTGGAGGGTGGCTCTGAGCATAGCTTTGGTATCCACGTGGCACAGCTTGCCGGTATGCCGCCGGTGATTGTGAAGCGTGCCAACGAGGTGCTTGCTGCGCTTGAGAAGGAGGCTGCCTCTGTAGGTGCTGCCGGAAAGAAGGAGACGCGCGAAGCACTCTCTGACATTGCCCAGCAGGGTGGGGGAGCGCAACTGTCGTTCTTCCAG
The DNA here is from genome assembly GCA_946534585.1 of uncultured Prevotellaceae bacterium. Taxonomy (GTDB): domain Bacteria; phylum Bacteroidota; class Bacteroidia; order Bacteroidales; family Bacteroidaceae; genus Prevotella. Next base: position 441 of record CAMNCV010000164.1, on the reverse strand, counting down.
CTTGACGACCCCGTGCTTGAGCAGATACGCGACGAGATTCTCGCTGCCGACATCAATAACCTCACACCGCTTGAGGCTCTCAACAAACTCAACGAGATTAAGAAACTCGTAGGAGGGAAATAACGAAATAGCGAAATAACGAAATAACGACAAAACCCAAAATAAATGGAATACAACTTCAGAGACATTGAGAAACGCTGGTTCAGCTACTGGCAGGAACAGCAGACCTACAAGGTTACAGAGGATGAGAACAAGAAGAAATTCTACGTGCTGAATATGTTCCCTTATCCGTCGGGAGCCGGACTCCACGTCGGTCACCCCTTGGGCTACATAGCCAGCGACATATACGCCCGCTACAAGCGCCTGCAGGGCTTCAACGTGCTCAATCCTATGGGCTATGATGCCTACGGACTGCCTGCAGAGCAGTATGCCATACAGACA
>CAMNCV010000163.1 GCA_946534585.1 uncultured Prevotellaceae bacterium | reverse complement strand
CTCTGCTGTCTCTGCCATGACGAAACACGATGAGACGCCTATAATACACGAGATGTTGCCACAGGCGCTCAATGACCTGCACATAGCTGTAATAGAGGATGACCCTGACATGCTGGAGCAGATAAAGTCGGAGATGGGAGTGTATTTCCATGTGGATGCCTATACCACTGGCAAGGACGGCTACGACAAGGTATGTGAGAATAAACCAGCGCTGCTGATATGCGACGTGACGCTGCCCGATATGAGCGGCTACGACATAGTAAGGCAGTTGCGCAGCCATGCTGACACCATGCTAATACCTGTGATAATGCTCACCGCACTCGATGATGACCACCATCGCATAAAGGGCTATGAGGCGGGGGCTGACGACTACATGGTGAAGCCTTGTAACTATCAGGTGCTGGCAGCAAGGACTGCTCAGCTCATAAAGTGGAACCGCGAGCGAAACACTCTGCCGGCAGACGGTATGCCAGCCGCCGCCACTGCGGCGCCGACGGATGTTGCGGAGCCTGTCATCACCAGTCGTGCCGACAAACGCTTTGCTGAGCAGGTGGACCGTATCATAGAGCAGCATCTGGATGACTCCGACTTCTCTGTTGACCTGATGGCAGAGATGCTCCACATAGGTCGCACCAAGCTCTTTGGCAAGATTAAGGAACTAAAGGGGATGTCGCCTAACAAACTGCTGGTGTCTGAGCGTATGAAGCGTGCTGCCGTGCTGCTTGATGATGTGTCGCTCAATATCTCTGAGGTGAGCTATAAGGTGGGCATAAAGGATGCCTCTTACTTCAACCGCTGCTTTAAGCAATACTATGGCATGTCGCCGAAGCAGTACAGGGAGCGAGGATAAGAGGGTGATGTGAGGACAGCGTTTCATCCTTATAATAGCTATGCTTTCACACTGCAGAGGTTATCATCTAATTATCATCTGCCTCTGCTGCCATCATCATATCACTATCTTCTTCAAATCGAGGATACATCTTCATAATATGCGTCTCTGGTTCTGCTACAACGTTATCGTCATCGTCAGCCCACTTGTTGCATTGGGCCATCACTGTTTCAAGAGCCTTTTCCTGTCCTTCAGGTGGGTACTTGTATTTCTTCAGCAGTCGTTTTACCAGCACACGCATTTTCGCACGGGCAGATTCCTTGCGGTTCCAGTCGATGGTGCGGTTGCGGCGAAGTTGCTCTGTCAGTTCGCGGGTTAGCGCCACAAACTGTTCGTCGGTATAAGCCTCGCGGATGCCTTCAGGCGAAGACAAAGCATCGTAGAAGGCTTTTTCTTCAACGGTCAGCCCCAGTTTGTTGCTTTCTTCCTCATTCTTCTTGATTTCCTCAGCCATCTTCAGCAGTTCCTCAATGACCTCCTCGTTGGTAAGCATCCCTTTCAGATAGTTGGAGAGGGCCATATTCAGCAGGTCGGAGAATTTCTTGCTCTGCACCACATTGGTACGCTCAAAGCTGTGGATGCGCTCTTTCAGCAACCGCTCCAGCAGTTTCACGGCCAGGTTCTTTTCCTTCATTTTCCGTATCTCCTTCTGGAAGGCTTCATCAAACAGTGAGAAGTCGTGCTGTTTGCCTCCTTTCAGGTCTATAACACTAATCACTCCTTGGCTCTGTATGCTCTGCTCTAACAGATGGCTGATGCGCTCGTTGATGTCCTGTTTGGTAATCTTCCCTTTCTGAGCCAAACGTGACAACAGCACACGCACGGCATCCATGAAGGCAACCTCCTGTTTCTCTCGTGGCTCAGCCAACGAGCGGCAAAGGGTCAGTGCATTATGTAGCAGTTGGCTCTCTTTCATGAAGTCCTTCATCTGCTCCGCACGCTGTGGGGCCAGCATGAAGTTAACTCCACCCTTTATTAACTGCGCTCTTTCTGGGTCTGTACCACTATAGAAACCGTTATAGTCGAAGCCATAGAGCAGGTCGCGGCATATTTCCAGTTTCTCTTGGAACTTCACACGAGCCGTCTTGTTGATGTCCGGATCACCAAACTGCTGACGGTCGCGCTGGGTATAGTCCTGCATGGCCTGTTTCAGTGCTCCGGCTATGCCCACATAATCAACGATAAGACCACCTTCTTTTTCTGGGAACACACGGTTCACACGGGCGATGGCCTGCATCAGATTATGTCCTTTCATCGGTTTATAGACATACATCGTTGCCAGTGAAGGCACGTCGAAGCCCGTCAGCCACATATCCACCACGATGGCAATCTTCATGGGCGAATTATCCTCTTTGAACAAGGCTGCATATTCCTTGTTCATCTTAGGCTGTATCACATCGTGCCACTCTTCCTTGTCCGTATTGGCAGCACTGGCCACCACGTGAACTTTCTCCGTCCATGCGGGCCGCAGTTCCAACATCTTGTGATATATCTTGACCGCTGCTTCCTTGTTATAGGCTACAATCATGGCCTTGCCCGTCAATTCCTGCTGGCGGTTCTTTTCATAGTGCTCAATGATGTCGCGGCAAAGGCTGTCGATGGTATCAGGATGACAGAGTATCTGCTTGATGCCGCTGTTGTCCTGCCGTGCCTTGTTGATTTGTTCTGGTGAAGCTCCTTCCTCTGCCAGTTGGTCAAACTCATCATCCAGTTTCTTCAATACATCCTCGTCAAGCTTCAGATTGACCACACGACTCTCGTAATAGACGGGACGTGTAGCACCATCCTCTACGGCCTGCGTCATGTCATATACGTCGATGTAGTCGCCGAACACCTCTTTTGTGTCACGGTCTGCTTCACTAATAGGTGTACCCGTGAATCCGATGAACGACGCATTTGGCAGGGCTTCGCGCATCAGCAGCGCATAGCCTTTCTTCATGCGCTCGGCTTTCACGTCCCAATGCTCATCACCATATTGTGAGCGATGGGCTTCATCGGTGATGACAATGATGTTCTCTCGTTCCGACAGCAAGCCTGTTCCTTCCTCAAATTTTTGTATGGTCGTGAAGATGATGCCTCCCGTCTGCAGGTCTTTCAGCTTGCGCACCAGGTCCTCGCGTCCGGCAGTCTTAGTCAGCTTGCCTTTCTCGTTCAGGTCGAAGCCTACGCGCTGTGGCTCCTGACGCAGAAACTTCTGGCATCCTGCAAACTGCTCATACAGTTGCTGGTCCAGGTCGTTGCGGTCGGTCACCACCACAATGGTACATTGCGGGAACTGCTGAATCAGCCGATGCACATAAAACACCATCGACAGCGACTTGCCGCTGCCCTGCGTGTGCCAGAACACACCAATCTTTCCATTGCCGCCAATCGCCTCGTGCGTCTTGGCAACGGCCTTGTTCACGGCAAAGTATTGGTGATAGGCAGCCATAATCTTTGCCGTGCGTCCGTCCTTATGGTCGAAGCACAGGAAGTTTTGCAGTATGTCAATCAGTCTCTCCCTGCGGAAGATGCCTTCAAAGAATGTCTCATAGTCAATGACTTCTGCCGATTCCGTTTTACCATCCATCGACTTCCATTCCATATAGCGATTCTGCTTGGCGGTGAGCGTTCCGGCTTTCGTGGTCAGCATATCGCTGGTAACGGAGAAAGCGTTAAAGACAAACAGCGAGGGACATTTCTGCTGATACTGTTTGATTTGCAGATAGGCATCGTCTTCCTCCACATTGTCGTTGGCAGGCGATTTCAACTCTATCACCACCAACGGCAAGCCATTCACAAAGACAACGATGTCGCAGCGTATCTTCTCTTTCTCTACGACGCGCCATTGGTTGCATACCTTGAACAGGTTCTGCGCAGGATGCTCGAAGTCAATGAGCCTGACCAATGCCGTCTGGTCGCGTCCATCGGCCACAAACTTCACCTCCACACCGTTTTGCAGGTAGTCCATCATCTGCTCATTGCGCTGCTCCAGCGTACCCTCGTTCACATGGGTCACGATGCGGTAAGCTTCTGTCAGTACCTCATCGCTCATTTTTGAATTCAACTGTCGCAATGATTGTTTCAGGTCAGCCACATACCATGGCTCGCGGAAGTCTCGCTCCACGTCGTAGCCACACTCATACCGATAGCCCATTCGCTTAAATAGGTCTATCAGCGTCTGCTCATAGCTGTCTTCTGTGAATTGGTTCGTGCTCATATCTCGTCTATCATTACTTTCCAATATCCTGTCTTGTTACTGCCCACACGTACAAGAAGTCCCACTTGCTTCAGTTTGGTGATATAGGTCTTGACCTGACGCTCCGAAAGACCCACCTGCTCTCCAATTTCTGAGGCATTAAAGCTACGATGAGCGTGAATGACTTCAAGTACTTCGATGGCTTTATCTGATAGCTCCAGAAATTTATCGTGCAGCTTATCGTGCAGCTTATCGTGCAGTCCTTCGACTTCTTCATCCTCGGTTTCTTCAAAATTTTCCATCGCTTCCAGCAGACATTGCAGCATAAACTCCACAAACAGCGTGCTCTCACCGACAGCATCACATTTGGCAATGACACTGTAATAATCTTGTTGATGTTCCCTCACAATAGTCTCTACAGGTAGCCAAGCGAACAGCCCTTTCCATCGGCTAAGCAGCATAGTCTGCCAATAACGCCCCATGCGACCGTTGCCGTCGATGAAGGGGTGGATAAACTCAAACTCATAATGGAACACACAAGAATAAACCAACGGATGCGTCTTGCAGGTCTTGACCCACTGAAACAAATCCCCCATCAGTTCTGGCACCCGCGCTGCTGGAGGAGCCATATGCAGACAGTTGCCATTGCCGTCGAACACACCGACACCATCTTGACGATAATGTCCTGCATTACGCACCAGTTGGTTCATCATCAGTCCATGAGCCTTTAACAGGTCTTTCTCACTAAACGCATCCAAATGTGACATCAGCCGATAGGCTTCAATGGCATTCTTCACCTCTTGTATCTCATCGGGAGCGCCCAATACGTGTTTGCCGTCAATGATGTCCGTCACCTGATTCAACGACAACGTGTTGTTCTCAATAGCCAGCGATGAATGGATGGTCTTAATCTGATTCTTCTTGCGCAGCATAGGCGAAGGCGTGTCGCCGCCAATCCGAGCGTTGAGCATTCCCACCTGTTCCGCAATCTCCGAAATCAGATGCAGTATTTTTTCCGTTATATTGAATGGTGGTACGTACATATTCTGTCCTTTCTTTATTTATAACGTTACATCCCCCACTTTTATTTCACCTGACATCAAGCGAGGAAGAAGGGTGTCGCGAAGTTGGGCGAGACGGAAATTTTCTTCTTCAACGACCTCCTGTTGATTGAATAGAGGTCTCAACATAATTTCAAAATTATCAAGAACCTCTTTCTCTGGAATAATTGCAGTAAGAGATTTCATTAAAGCCCCCGATGCTTCTTTGAAAGTAGAACCAGTTGCTTTGTTTTCTATCTCCTGCGTTGACTCTTTCAGGAAGCAATAGAGGAAGGCTGTACCAGCAAACGTCGGAATTACGGATTTGAATCCTTGATTAGTACAGATGTTATTCTTCGCGATTGTAATATAGCCAATAGGGGCACGAGAACTGAAAAGCACTGTTCCTCTTGGCATTAGTTTAGTGCTACAACTATCATATCCTTCCTGGGTAATATCTATTTCACCTTTAGAGGTAAATTTCCGCTGAGAAATGGACAGATCCTTGGGAGTAAGCCATGCAATTCCGTTATTCGTATAATACTCTGGCTTTGCTTTTGATGGAGTACTGCCTCCGACAACATCTCCTAATTCATTCAAAGTTCCCACTCTCCATCCTTCAGGAACCATTCCGAGTTCTGACTCCACGAATTTTCCGTTTTTGAATGGGGCGAAGTCTATGAACCAATGCTTAAATAAAGCCTGAGCCTGAGCCTCTAAGTTCTCACAAATACGACGGTTAATCGCTATTTTGTCATCGAGGGAGGAAAGGATGGAAGCGATTTTTTTTTGAGTTTCTATTAGAGGAATATAACAATTAATCTTGGAAAAAGTATCTCGAGTAATAGTATCAAAAACAGAACCATGAGAGTTTTTTTGTAGCTCTGCTATCTTTGTTTTTGTGAGGTAATAAAGATATTGCTGATCTATGAGTTCATTGGAGCGAATACCAAAACAAGACTGATTAAATGCCATTTCTGATGCAAGCATAGCGATTGCACCAATTGTTCCCCTTGCAGAAATGATTATATCATCTTTTTGAAGTAGTTTTGTTGAACTATTATTTAACCCTGCTTCTGTTATTGTCTTTTCAGTTTTATGCACATATTTCTCGTCATTCCCAAAATCTTTTACAGAAAGCCAGGGAATATTGCCACCCCAATATGTAGGTTCACAGGTTTTAGGAGTACCTCCACCAATCAAACTACATAAGTTTGTATACTTATATTCCTTCCACTCACTCATACTCATAATTCTCTTTTTTCTTTTCTTAGTCTTTCTATCTCTTCCTTTTGTTGTTGGTAAGTATTGAGGGCGCGTTGTTTTAAGTCCTCATACTTTGCTTTCCATTCAGCTGCCTCCGCCGTTGCCTGTGCCAGTTGCTGCTGCAAAACGGGGACGGTGCGCTCCAGTTCTTCGAGGCGACTGTCTTGTTGCTGGCGATAACCTGTACGCGCCTTGTGCATACGTTCCTTGATGCCCCCTTCAGTAACAAAACGTTTTTGCATGGTTGACAAGAGGCTATGAAGCATCGACATGGCTTGATGAATCAATGTGATGCACAGATTGGCTATTTCTTCATCGCTCATCTGCCCTATCTTTAGTGCATATTCGTCAGAGAATTCTTTACTTCTGGCATAGGCTCGCATCTTCTCGTAACGAGGATGCCGGACGTCCCACTGCGTTAGGTTGCGCACCCGAAGGTAGTCCTCATAGTCATCGAGCAACTCCTCAAGACTCGCCTTAGCCACATTTGTCAACTTTATCTCCGTTTCGCTGGATGTTGCAGCCGCCTGATTGCCCTCTGCAATGTTTTGCTTGCCAGAGCGCGCAGCCTGCACCATTTGGTCAACAGTCCTGTCACCACGACTCAGGAAGTGCTGGGTGAAGTAATAGGTGATATCATAGATGATCTCAGTAACCTGATATACACGCAGATGGCGGTAATGCCCATGCTGGGGAAGGAAAGTGGTAGGAGCCTTCTGAGTGCTCAGAGTAGTCTGACTATTCTGAGTGCTCTGATTACTCTGACCACTCGGAGTATTCTGACTACTCCGACTATTCTGATTATTCTGATTCATATCACTTAATATTATATCCTATCTCCGATAGTTTCTCCACAATTATATTCTTTCCACTCTTCCATAAATGAGAATTTAATTGTCTTTATCAGCACTATCTGGCAACAGGTAGTCACTTGCCTTATCCTTACTGATAACACTACGGCCTAACTTGCTCTCCAGTTGCTTACGTGCTGCCTTGGCTACACTGCCACCTTCTTTTGCCACCTGCGTCTGAGCATTGTAGCCCTTGGGATTACGGTCTTTAGAGATTTCTGTGGCTGATGCTTCCGCGAGGATATTAAGGGCTATCTCCAGATTAGTCATATTGTCGCGCAGGTTCTCTTTCTTCAAACCTTTGTAGTGCTTGTATTGCTTGGTGGTGAAACCGCTCCACTCGCGAGTGATTATATCCGTCAAAGAGGCATACTCTACCCCTTCTTGCACTCCAGTGCGCTTCCATTCGTCAGTTAGTTCTTTACGCACTTCTATGGACTTGATTCTTTGGTTAATCCATGCATCGCTATAGCCCAGCCTTTTGTAGTCCAAGATAGCCTGTTCTATATCCAATTCCGGGTCTTGCATTTGGTCAATTCGCTGGCTTGCTATTTGTGCCATCCATTGTTTGAACGGCTCTGCCTTGGGTGAAGGAATAGACAGGATGATACGAAATAGTCCCTCTTGTGTTGCACAGTTAATTCTTTGCTTGCCGCCTGGAGTTGGCAATGAAAGGGGGGTGACAATCTGTCCCCACCCTTTGGCCAGTTCAGGGTCGCGTTTCTTCATTTTCTTGATGTAATCAGTTGGGTTAGCACTATCTGTTAGTGCTTCCACGACATCCACTACACAGAAATACCATTTCTCTTCTTTATCGTCCCACACTGTTCGTACTTTGCGTTCTTCAAACAGTTGTATTGCTTGCTTTTTTGTCATATCAATTCTTTTTGATAAATGAGAATTTATACATTGAATCCAATACTCCCTAACTGCTTCCTAATTTCCTCCTCCAACTTGTGGCTCTGCTCAAAGAGCCCGCTCAGTTCTGATGTCAGCCGCCTCATCTTATCTTCAAATGGTTCTCCGTCGTCTTCCTGCTCGGCGATGCCTACATAGCGACCAGGCGTGAGGATGAAGTCCTGCGCACGGATGTCGTCGATGGTACGCACGGCACAGAAGCCCTTCTCGTCTTCGAGCGTACCATTACGGAACTGCTCGAAGGTGTCTGCTATACGGGCGATGTCCTCCTGCTGCAACTCGCGCACGGCACGGGTCACCATCGTTCCCATCTGGCGGGCATCGATGAAAAGCGTCTTGCCGGGCTGCTGCTTATTGCGCGTCAGGAACCACAAGGATACGGGAATGCCAGTGGAGTAGAACAACTGCGACGGCAGGGCAATGATACCTTCCACAAGGTCGGCTTCAATGATATGCTGGCGGATGTCGCCCTCACCGCCTGTCTGTGATGACAAGGCACCATTGGCCAGTACCAGACCGATACGGCCCGTAGGTGAAAGGTGGTGGATCATGTGCTGCATCCAAGCGAAGTTGGCGTTGCCGGCAGGTGGCAGTCCGAACTTCCAGCGAGGGTCTTTCTCCAGTTTGTCGGCTCCCCAGTCACTGAGGTTGAACGGTGGGTTGGCCATGATGAAGTCGGCCTTCAGCATGGGGTGCTGGTCGTTGAAGAACGTGTCGGCATACGACTGTCCGAGATTAGCTTCCAGCCCACGGATGGCCACATTCATGTGTGCCATCTTCCATGTCGATGGGTTAGCCTCCTGACCATATACGCTGATACCCGAAAGCTCCTTCTGGTGGTTCTTGATAAACTTGGCACTCTGCACAAACATACCGCCCGAACCACAGCATGGGTCATAGACACGGCCTTGGAAGGGCTGCAATATCTCAACGATGGTGCGGACAATGCAACTTGGCGTATAGAACTCGCCAGCATTCTTGCCTTCCATCGAAGCGAACTTCTGCAGGCAATACTCATAGACGCGCCCCAACAGGTCTCTCTCGTCGCCAGAGGCATACATCTCTATGTTAGAGAAGAGGTCAACTACATCGCCCAGGCGGCGCTTGTCCAACTCAGGACGGGCATAATTGCCAGGCAACACACCCTTCAACTTCGGGTTCTCACGCTCGATAGCCTGCAGCGCATCGTCGATGACTCGTCCCACCTCAGGTGTATGTGCAGCCAGACTGATGACATTCCATCGGGCATCCTGCGGTACGAAGAAGACGCCATCGGCCTCATACTCGTCCTTATCTTCCACATCGGCGTATTCATCCTCTGATAGTTCCTTGAACTTCACTTCGAACTTGTCGCTGATGTACTTCAGGAAAATCAGTCCGAGCACCACACCCTCATACTCTGAGGCATTTAGGTTGCCACGCAGTTTGTCGGCTGCTCGCCAAATTACTTCTTCAAAACCTATCGAGGTTGTATTATCATTCTTTTTCTTTGCCATATTACTCACTACGGATAATGTCTTTTCTTTGCTACAAAATTACATAAATTCTTTTGAATAACCTTCGGTTATGCAAACTGTTTGCCGTATTAGAGTTCTTTTTTATGTTTTTTTTGTGGAAATTGGCCTTTTACATGATAGCGCATCGTGCAAAAATCAAATTGTTGGTTGAATTTCATTCTTCCAACTCTCGTCATGGCAAAGTTCAAACAAGTTTGGAAGAGGTTGGTCTTAGGGTCATTTTTCGACTGATGGTTTGTCATGGAATAACTTCGACCTGTAAGGTTGAGAAATTTTTGAAGTTTCATTGAGCTATGCGAAAAACTTTGTCCTCGGTAATCATAACGATATTCTTTAATTTGAAAAATTTCGCCAAAACTTGCTATTTTTTCAGATTTTATTTGTAACTTTGCCGTGTCGTTCAATGATTTTTATGGATTTTTTTGCAGCACAAACTTAGGCGAAATTATTGATATGACATAATCCCGAACAACAAAAAGTTGCTCAAGAACTTAAAAAACATTTCAAATCAAATGCTGCGGAATTAAGGAATTGAAACGAATAGTATATGGTAAATGGTAATTGGTCTATCTCTGAGGGTTTAGGCGAGAAGATTTTCAAGGGCTGTGGCTGCTTATCTATCGGCGCAGTACTGTTGTTCGTCATTTTAATCATCATCGGCATTTATGCGGAAGATGAGGAAACCACCGATAAGAAAAAGGAAGAGCAGAAAACAGAGCAGGTAGAAAAGAAAGACAGCGTGGTTGTTAATACCCCACTGGAAGGCGACCCATACAAGGAACTTGACGAACTGATAGGTCTTGACCAGGTGAAGGAAGAGGTTCACTCTCTCGCCAATTTCGTAAAGATACAGAAGCAGCGTGAGAAGAAAGGATTGAAGATTCCGAAGATGTCATTACACCTCGTGTTTACAGGTAGTCCGGGTACCGGTAAGACTACCGTTGCACGTATCGTGGCAAGAATATACAAAGACCTGGGCGTGCTGAAGAAAGGTCACACGGTAGAGACTGACCGCTCAGGACTTGTTGCGAACTATGTAGGTCAGACAGCCACCAAAACCAATGCCGTTGTTGATTCTGCCCTTAACGGCGTTCTCTTTATTGACGAGGCGTACGCACTTGTACCCTCAGCCGACAAAAACAGCGACTACGGACAAGAGGCTATCTCTACCCTACTGAAACGTATGGAGGATGACCGCGACCGTCTGGTGGTCATTGTGGCCGGCTATACAAACGAGATGAAGCGTTTCATAGATTCTAACCCTGGACTACAGTCACGTTTCAACCGTTACATCAACTTCCCCGACTATACTTCCGGCGAACTCTGCGACATCTTCAAAATGTACGTCAAGAAGAATCAATATATCTTGACGCCAGATGCTGAGCGTTATCTCAAGACGCGCCTCGATAGTGCGGTAAAGCATAAGGACCGTAACTTCGGTAATGCCCGCTATGCACGCAACATATTCGAGAAAAGCATTCAACGACAGGCAAACCGCTTGTCTAACGTGAAGAATCCTACAACCAGACAACTGTCTGAACTCACCGCAAGTGACATTCGCGAAGCATTCAACAAATAATGTGTGCGAATTTTATCCCATAGACAGCATTTATTCGGGGAAACTTGGTTTCTTCAGAAAAGGTATGTACTTATTGCACCAATAAACGTAAAGATGCTAAGAAATAGGGAATGTCGGATTCGATGTTTGATAAGGAATTGAAGAGAATAAAATCATCATATATCAGACCGAGGACGGACAGACACAGATAGATGTCCGGATGGATAATGACACTGTGTGGCTGACACAAGCTCAGATGGCAGAACTAAAAGAGTGTGGATACTGCGGATGTGTCAGATGAAGCGGTTGTAAAGACAATGAAAATATTGTTGCAACAAGTGTACGAGAACCTGAGAGAAGAACCCAGAGACACACAGCAGAAGATGCTACATGCGATATTTGAGAAAATAATAGAAAAGGTAAACATAGAAATGTGATTGTGAAATGCGCCAATAATATTGTATTTGTGCAAAAAAACTTAATTTACCACCGTTCAAAACCGTTTTTCTTGATTATTCTTTGGTGAAGACACTGAAATTTATTATATTTGTACTCGATTTTAATTAAATTAAGATGAGCGAAAGACCTCTTAATAGAATCAAAGTAGTTCTTGTTGAGAACCAAAAGACGAGTAAATGGTTGGCAGGGCAGTTGGGCGTTTCTGCCGTTACCGTGAGTAAGTGGTGTACCAATATGCATCAACCATCCCTGCCACAATTAACAGAGATAGCAGAAGTTTTAGATGTCGATGTCAGGACACTGATCTGCACAAACAA
>CAMNCV010000162.1 GCA_946534585.1 uncultured Prevotellaceae bacterium | reverse complement strand
CCTCGTAGGCATAACAAGCAAATCTACTTGCCTGCAGCTGTGCATCGCTGTCGTATGTTACGGCGCGTGTAGCCTCCATCACCCTCCAGCAGTCGGCATTAAGGCGTATCTCCGTTGCGCCGCCCCCACCATTATCAGTGATGTCGTCGCCAGAGCATGCAGCCAGCAGCGCTGTTGCCATAAGTAAGCCAATGAATATGTATGTCTTTGCGCTACGCAACCTTACCATATTTCAGTTCTTGTTTCAGATATTCGTAGTTATATGGGCTACTTTGGTAATATAGTCCTGTTTGCACGTCTGACAGTTTATCATAAAACTGTGATGTATATACTATATCAAGAGCGTCCACCACAGAAAGACCATAATCTTCCATGATGTAATGTGCCACATCATCGGTAACACAATCTATTAAGAATTTCTGCTCATTACTCATCTATATATTGCAATTTTGTTATGGCCAATTCTGTACCAAAATAATACTGATTGTTTATATTCTTGTATGTAAGTTCCTTTACCAAATCTTCTAAACTAATAACACCTAACAGGTATCTACGTAGTTGAAAAGCTACAGTATCATCTGCAACAGGTCCGACTACTATGTCATATTGATGTGAGAATCCTTTTCTATTTATATCACGATTATCAAGAACAAATCTTGCCCATTCCACAGATACTTGAGGAAATATTTTCACTTTAAGTGAATCATCATTCAACCATTTCTCTTCAAACTCAAATGTTGTGACTTGAGGCTCTCCGGTTCCTAACATTCTTACGCGTCGAACAGCCATGTCTTCTGCTTGAGAACGAACTGAAGTCAGATAAAATCCTTTTCCAAAATCTTTATTCGGTTTACATAAACTAAGATTTATTTCATTTATCTTTACATTTGAACCATGATACAGTATCATCCTAATCCTCCTCCGTTTTTTCTACATACCACAGACATATCGCTGACAGCATCCTCCAAAGAAAGAGTATGTTCTGCAGCATAACATTCATCAATGAAACTGATGCCACCGTATCTTTTGAGATAAGCATACGCTTGCTTTGGCATTAAGTCATATTTCTCTCCGAATGCATCTATGCAGTATATTATATATGTAAGTTTATTGCTTTCTTCGTTTGCCATATTTCCGTTGCCCCCGGGCCTTATTCTTTTTCTATAGAAACCCAGTGGGGAGTCGAACCCCACCGGGCTTATTAGTTCTCCTATGTCACAGAATACTCATGTGAAATAGTATAGTCTGCCTAATCATTATGGTGCAGGAACTATTGCTGGTACGTCAATGGCCGTTTGGTCTGCCCATGTATCAACAGTAACCTCAACGAATTTGATTTCTGCGCTGTCAAGAAGTTTGTCGAGGTCAGCATCAGTGTCCTTATTCTGCTCATAATAGCCACCACCAGCAAGGTCAACTGTATAGGTGTATCTCTTACCAGGCTCCCAGTTGAATGTAGCAGAACCATCATCGCCTATTGGCCAGATTGCCCAAACCGTACCATGGCCTTCTGTGCCGTCATCTACGATAACTGTGCTATTTGTGTCGTTATTCATAATCTTCAGCTTCACAGCAATGAAAGCACCATTTACTTTATCATTTGCTGCAGGTGTTCCAGAGTTAGCATATGCTGTTGCTGCTGTAATACGCTGTGGAACGAGTATAAATTCGCCACTAAGAGGTGTAGCAGAAGCCTCAGCAGCAATAGCTGTTGCGTCAAAGGTTGAAGAGTACTGTGTGTCGGCTGACTTTGTAGTATTGGCAGACCAATCACTGAATGCCAATGTTCCAGTGCCTGCAGTACTTGATTCAGACAGTATGAATGTGCCTTCTCCATCAAGATAACCTACTTTCCATCCGTCAACAGAGAACTTCATTGTAGAAGAAGTATTCTTTACCTGTATGGCAATCTTTGATGCCGTATGGCGGAAGTTCAATGGCACACCGTCAGCTCCATAAGATGCCGTTAGTGAATTTGTATTTGTATATGTGCCAGACTTACCTATGTCCTGTTTTGTAGCAAACACAAGATCTGCATACGTTGAGTTAGCAGCTGTTGCTGGAGTGAAAGTAAAACTGTTGTATGCCTGCTTCGCTACCTGACTTGCAACGGCAGAGTTGACAGAATAAGCATAGAAATCAAGCGTGCCAGATGATGGCCAGTAGTACTTTGTAGTACATGTGAATGTACCTGAACTTTTTGTGTAAGCAGCATCGTTAATATATGGATCGGTGGTTTCTCCATGACGGAATGCTGTTACATTAAATGAACTGATGTTTTCTGTGGTAACATCTGAAGTTGATGACGCACGTGTCAACCCTTCAACGATGGTGCGGAAGTTGATGGCGTCCCCTTCATATTGAGCGATGGTGTCATCGTTGCTGCAAGCTGCAAGCATCATGGCTGCTGCTGCAAAAATCCATAAATTCTTTTTCATAATCTTTAAGTTTTAGAGTGTTAATAATTTTTTTCTGTTTTATGTTTCTTGTTTTCTCTCTCTCGTCTCTTTGCGCATTATACTTTGATTCTCCCCTACATCGTGACTTCAATATTTACACCTTGCCAACTATCAATAACAGGTTGAAAGCCAGAACCGTTGACAATAGGTTTCGGGATGGGAAGTCCGTCAACCTCTATCGATATGGTATTGTTGTTGTCATCTATCACCGCATGTTGCAACTTGTCTGTTACGTCAATTGTGTAGTACCATTTCGAGCCATCAGCAAGTATGGCATAGATGGTGAGGTAGTGAGTAATGTCCGAAGCGTCAGTGCGACGCCCGAAGATGTTCACCGTTGCCTCAAGGGTCTCGTCGTCTGTTTTCTGAACGGTAAAAGCCTCTGTAGCCATCTGCTGTCCTAATTCTCCTGTTGCTATATAGCGAGATGCTGCAACACCGGAGATTGCGCCTCCTATACCTTCGGTATATTTCAGATTTGGCACGTTGGCAATCTTTACCTTCAGGGTGGTGTAGCGGTACTCTGGCATAAACACCAGATGGTATCCATCACCATCAGCAACGAGGGTAAACTCTTCACTTACGCATCCCCAGATGGGGTCAGGTTCAAGAATTACTCGTTCCTGTTCGGCACCGTTGGCCTGTGGCATTCCTGCTCGTGTGAGCTGTGTGCCTTCCTCGATGGACGACAATCTGGTGTAGGCCTCAATGGTGTTCCATGCTCCTGCACCCCTATAGAGTATGGTCTCCGTATTGTTGTTGTAGGTTACGGCGCGCCACCTTCCTGGTTCGAGTGTGGCAGAACCGCCACTGAGAGGGTAGTCATAGCGTATAGGTTGCTGTGAGGGTTCATCAATATTGTAAAAGAGCACTGTCATACTTGTCGCTGTATGCTGCGGGGCTTTTTGCCAGTCGAAGGTGACGAAGACCTTGTCTGAATGAGAGTGGTCGTAGCACAAATCTTTATATTCGCATCCCGTCAGGAGGCAGAGCAGCAGAAGTAAACTGCCTGTTGCCACCCAGCGCCGGGACTGCGGTGAGTGTTTCATAGGCCACCTCCTTTCCTGTTAGTTTCTATAGGGTGTATAGTTTTTATAGTATCTGTCACACCTATAGTATTTATAGTGTCAATAGCGTTTATAGTGTCTGTAACATTTATATCATATACCTTATTTATATTATCTATATTTCCTATCGACTTTGTTTTCTTCTTTCCCCCTAAGAACCATGCCAGCGTGAGTTCCAGTTTCGTCGGTCCCCACCAATGGCGTTTCTTCGTGGCAAGCCATACGTAATGATTGTATTTGTCATTGCTGGGTTCATATTCTTTATATTCTCCGTCCTGGAAACCCAGTCCGATTGAGAAATCCATCTTCATCGAACGGCCTATGCGCCAAGAGTAACCATACTCTACACCTCCGCCGAAACCGAACTTCGATGCTTGATACCCCTTACCTCCCCATTCAAGGTCGTAAGTGAGCCCTGTAAGATAGAAACCTATATGGTGGCCTACCAGCGGCACATCTGATACCCAATCAAGAAACTCAAAGTATTTCTTCACTGTGAGGTATCCGCCATAGGCCTGCCAGTAGCGGTGGCGGTTGTCAGATGAGAACCACGTATATAGCCAGTCGAGCTGAATGGCCCATCCGTTTTTCATCTGCAGCTCTGCTCCTATGTTAGGTATGAGTAACGCATCATACAATGTGTTGGTGCGTATAGCGATTAGCGTGTTGCTTTTGCACGTGTCGCATCTTTCTGCACTGCACGCAGTGGCACGCATTACGAGAAGGATAGTAATCAGTATTACACTGACACCAGCTCTGTGGGCAATATGTGTAACTATCATTCTCATTTGTGTTCTCCTCGTATTAAAATTTTCTAAATACTGTTTGCGTTGCGGTTAGACTTGCTCAGGTTTTAATATTATCACATCTATTTATTCGTCAAAATTACATTTTTATCTATCAAATTCCAAATAAACTGTACAAAATCTACCTCTTTTTTCTATTTTTTTGACATATATCAGATGTTAGTTTCAAAAATTAACATTTAAAGAGGATAATCAGGTATATATTTCTGTTATTTGTCACAATATCAGATTTTGCGTGTTTACGGGAAGATAGTTTTAAATTCTTCAGCAATTGCAGTTTAGCGTTAGATATAGAAACAAATGACCGTAACTATGTATAATTACGGTCATTCGTTTCTAATTTATTACTTACGGAATAGTTACTCCGCTATTATTATCTTACGGCGAGTACCGTCTGGCTGACTAACGATGTTCAGACCGCGTGACAACCTCATTGTCTTACGTCCGGCTGCGTCATATATCACGCCGCCCTCAACAGTTTCCATGCTGCCATCAACAGTACTTATGCCTGTACTTTCAACTAAGATGATGCGGCAGTCAAGCAAGAGGAACTCATGATAACCACCAACGGAAGTCTGGTCGGTGAAACTGATTACATAGTTGCCAGCCTCACTGATATTAAACTCCAGTTCGCGTGGCGTAGCGCTGCTCAGGTTTGCAGCATTACTTCCACCTGCATTGGGTGAAGCGGTAAGCACCTTTGACGCTGCTACCGAAGCACCTGTAGTGGCATTAAGTATTTGTACCTTATACATAGGACTTTCCTTCCATGCCGCCATGGCGTAACACAATTTGTATTTGCCAGGCTCCAGCGTCAGTTCACGCCCTGTCTGACGACCAAGTTCCGCACAGTTATTGCGCCAGTATAGAGCCTTGCCCTGCCATCCGGTAAACCCGCTCATGGTGCGTGAACCCTGCGTATAGGTATTAGGATACTGATGCACTTCATTATTCTCCTGCACGCAGCGCCATCCGCGCGGCAGAGTGCCAGCCAGAGTGCTCTCATAATCTATCTTGCTCACGGTATAGCCATCAACAAAGACAGGCTGCAGGGTCACGTTGTCGTTAGGCATACGGAACTTTATGTCGCCCTCCTCGTCTATTGTTATGGTCTTTTCGAGGGTATAGAACACGGAATTAACCACTCGCAGTTCTTTCAGTTTGTAGCCCTCGGCAGGCTCAACTGTAAGCGTAATGGTATCACCCTCCATAGCTTCCGTAAAGTCAGGCGTCACCGTACCATTGTCAGATGCATTCACAGTGACGTCGTATGTCATTGGCTCCACATCGCTTGGACGGTAACTGATTTGGTCGATATACATCTGCACGCCATTAGAGTTTGTTACCACGAGCGTATTGTCGCCCTCCTTAAGCGATGCATCAATAAACGCCCAGCGCCATTCTCCCTCTGGTGTCTTCACGCATGAGGCATACTTGCGTGAGTCTTGGTTGACGTTAAGACCGATTGTGGTATTTTTTGCAGTACACATATAGCGCACGCCAATCACGTAGTCACCCGCCTGCATGGCAGTGAGCTTCAGCGTATGGCGCAGCGAACCGCTGGTACTCGTACCCATATCAACGAAGCCGTTGGCCGAATGTCCTATCACGTTAGGATACCAGTTGTATGGATCAGTACAGCAAGACTGTATGTTGCGATAGTCCATATCCTCAGCCTCGATGAGTATCTCGCCGCGCCAAGGTTCCGGTTGCTGCGGTGCCGACAGTTTTGTAATCTCTATAGCGTCGGTAGCCTCGGAGCGGTCGTTAGCGCCGCTACACGTGATTGTGAGGTCAAGGGCGCCACAATGTTTCACGACAAACGTGGCCGTCTGCGCATCCGCATCATACTTCTTAGTCACACTGATAGAACCGCCATTCTGAGCAGAGGCATGCTTCACAAGGTTATGCGTTGGCTCTGCCGTAACGCCTGTAACGACGATGGAATCTGTGCGGAAGGTAACGGTGTCGGTGCGGTAGTTGTTCATATAGAACACCAACTTATCGTTAAACTCACGTATCACGGCACTTGACAGCAAGTCATAGTTCAAGCGCAGTTCAGCGCAGGTATTATACTGAAGCGGTATGGTAGCCTCAGCACGTTGCTTGCCATTCAGGTAAGAGTGTGGGTTATATGTCACAATCTGGTTGCGGTAGCGATTTACGTAGAGGTCACCCGTTGACACCTTGGGATACTGCTGGTTGAAGTCTGCTACCTTCTTGGTAGAGTTAGGCCAACGCGAAGTGTAATTTGATTTCTTCACCTGCACGGGAATAGCCTTGGCGAGGTCATCATACAGTCCCGTCACCATTGGTATTGCACCATAGCGTCCTGTCGATTTGAAATAGCAGTAGTTGTCCATCCAGCGTCCCTGATTAGGGTTCATGGGGTCAGTCTGTTTATACACACCGTCATACAAATCGTCCCACACAGCATAGCGTGCCTGGTCGTTGCCAGAGTTTACGTCGTTAATGACAACAATCTTAGTCTTCCCTACTATCTCCTCGCGCGATGGTATGTATATCTGTCCGCTGGTCACGCGACGGAACATATCTATCCATACCCCGTCCATGATTGGGAAGCGAGCCCAGTTCCTGCGCGTATAACCGTCAACGGTAGAGGTACCTACTTCATGGAAGCACTCATCGCGCCATGTCAGTTCGGGACCGTCCCACACGCTGCCACCATTCACGCACATCTGCTCCATCACCGTACCTATGCCTGCCGCAGCAGGATATTTCTTGCCGCTGTTTTTTCCGAACATAGCTTCCATTGCGCCATTCCATCCGCAATTATCATAGCGCACTCCATAATTCCTGGTAAGGCCTGAGATGAAAGGACCGAAGGTAACCGACTCGTTATTGTAGAAACAAGAGCTGGTGGTATATTTATATAGGAAGAGAATAGACTCCGGATAGTTGCGACAAGCATTAAGGAAATCAGAGTTACGCTTCAACTCACCAATAGGGTTCAGTCCGTGACTCCAGATGTTTCCGCAGAAAGATACCGTGAGCAGTCCGCCATATTTATGCGACATATTCACGAGTTTTGCAAACAAAGCCCAGCGGTCTGTCTGCGTGGCAGACGATTTATCGCCCACCTCATCAAATCCCCAGAACTGCTCGGCGTAGTTCCAACCGAGGAAATTAGGGAATTTCTTGAAGAAATACTCATACGTAACCATGTCGTTATCCTGTATATGGGTATGTCCGCCAGAAGCCGGCTGACATGTAAACCACATACCATTCTGTTGACATACCGTAGCCCACGACTTATAGGTCTGGAAGGCATAATGCGGCATCTTATATACATTCTTCTCCGTATCATACTGACATGAGAGCGAAAGGTTAAGGCAAACCCACGGACGTACATTCTCAGGTATGAGGTCAATAATCTTCTGAGGGTCGGCCTTGTACCACACATCGACGTGGATGAACCACAGCGGATGCTGTGAGTCAATCGGTCGCCGCTGCTGTGCGCTGACTTCAGTACATGTCAAGGCAAAAATAGCAATAAGGATTAGATAGATTTTTTTCATTGTTTTTGCAGTTAATTATGTATTGATTTAGTTTTTACTGCAAAATTACTCCACTAAAGCTAACTAACCAAAGGTTTTTGTTGCATATATTATCGAATTAGCAATCTCTTTCATTTCCTTCAAAAACGCACCTCAGCACTACCCTTCTGTATATCAATAGCTTAAACGCAGCATCGCAATCGCAATGCTATTACCGTGTAATCAGATACAGATTAGTGTGTAATCGCAATGCGATTACACACTAATCCCTACGCTATTACATAGGCATACGTTTATGGTGGGTTCCGATTACTTTCATTTATTGACTTTTGGCATAATTTAACAAGACGTTTGTTCAATAATTCGAAAAAATATTATAACTTTGTATTATGTTGAACTCAACTGAAAAGTTAAATTAGTATATCAATGCAGATTGCTCGGCAAAAAAATCCTGAAGACTAATTCTTCGAGGTTCTATACGGAGCGTTTAAAAGAACCTGCCTATTTGAAAAAGACGGCATAAACCATATAATCATAAGAGACTACCAAAATCAACAACTATGGCTAAAAGAAGCATAATAACGGTAAAGAATGTGAGCATCAGAACGATGACCGTCAACGGTATTGACTACATTTGCATTACAGATATTGCTAAACAGAAAAACGAAATTAACCCTACTGGTGTCATTGCCAATTGGATGCGTAATCGTAACACCATTGAGTATCTCGGTTTGTGGGAAACTATATATAATCCGAATTTTAATCCCATCGAATTCGAGGGGTTTAGAAATCAGGCAGGTCTGAATGCCTTCACGCTCTCACCATCACAGTGGATTGAGACAACACGTGCCGTAGGACTCATCTCGCAGGCGGGGCGCTATGGTGGAACCTATGCCCGTTCAGACATTGCCTTCAAGTTTGCTAATTGGGTTTCTGTTGAGTTTGAGCTTTATCTTGTGATGGAGTTCCAACGCCTGAAAGCCAAGGAGCAGGAGCAGATTGGCTGGACAGCCAAGCGCGAACTTTCGAAAATCAACTACCGCATCCATACCGATGCCATCAAGCGTCATCTGATACCTGAGGAGGTGACAGCAGCACAGTCAAGCATTATATATGCCGAAGAGGCTGACGTACTCAATGTAGCAATGTTTGGCATGACTGCCAAGCAATGGCGCGAAGCCAATCCAGGATTGAAAGGCAACATTCGCGACTATGCCACAATTAACGAACTCATCTGTCTCTCAAATATGGAGAACATCAACGCCGTGCTCATCAACGACGGTATGCCACAGGGTGAAAGGCTTGTAAAACTCAACAAGATTGCTATCCAGCAGATGCTGGTGCTTGAGAATAATGAAGGTAGGAAATTGTTAAAATAGACTGTTATGAAGGGAAAGAGATATACACAGACTCAACAAGTCATAGACACTCTACGGCAGCAAGGAGGATATGCGACATTGGGAATTATCAAGATTGATGACAGAATAAGTAAACCCACTGACTATCAGCAGTTATGCCAAAGGTCAGTGGGTTAATTGTTCCCAAATTGTGTCAGACGCGCTATGTTAAGGAACTCAATTTGTTTGAGCTAAACCAAGGTACCGCCAGTTCTAATCATTCTTATGCTTCTCTGCATACTCCGATGGCGAAAGACCGAAGTGGGTTTTGAAGGCTGTGGAGAAGTGAGCCTGGTCGGCATAGCCTACCTTATATGCCACTTGTGCTACTCCCACCTTGCCCTCGCTGAGCAAACGTGCCGCCTGCTCCATACGCAGGTTGCGCAGGAACTTACCCGATGCTATTCCGGTAATCTCCTTCATCTTGCGGTGGAGCTGCGCACGACTTATGCCTACATCCTCTGCCAGCGAATCAACATTATAGTCAGATTCAGATATATGGGCATTTATCGAGCGCATAATGCGTTCCATCAGAGCATCGTCGTTACCCTTTACCTCAAGGTTGGCTATGCGCTCCTTCTGCTGCACGGCACCACTGAATTTTCCCTTCAAGCGCCTTACGCCGTCGATGAGGTTGTCAATCTGGATATGCAGTTCCTCCATATTAAACGGTTTGGCTATGTAAGCATCGGCACCGTTCTTCAATCCCTCCAACTTGTGTTCCACTTCAGCCTTTGACGTAAGCATAATAACCGGAGTCTGCGACACCTGCGGATTTTCCTTGATGCGCTTCAGCATACTGATGCCGTCCATCTCAGGCATCATCACATCACTGACAACGAGGTCATAAGGTGTAGTTGCAGAGAGTAGCATCTTCAATCCTTCGCGACCGTTAGGAGCATGGTCAAAACGATAACGCGAACCGAGTTCGCTTATTATATAGTTAGCAATCTCAAGGTCGTCGTCAACTATGAGCAAGCGATACGGTTTTGCTTGCTTGCCGCCCTGCGCAGAGGCAGGCGCTACGTGGCTCAGGTTATCTTCCTGCATCACTATCTGTTCGGGTGTCAGGTGGGCATTACCCTTAGGCAGTGTAACGGTGAAGCAAGCGCCACGCTGTCCGTCAGGGCGAACCGATGCCTTTATCGAGCCACTGTGCATCTCGGTAATAGCCTTGCTGAGGTTAAGGCCTATGCCAGTGCCGCGCAAGCCGAGGTCATCGGCATTACGTCCCTGGTAGAAACGGTCGAAGATATGCTCCATATCCTCAGGCTTCAAGCCCAGACCTGAATCCATCACCTGTATGTACACACTGGTCTCGTCATCCTTTACGCTGACACGTATCTCACCATCGTCAAACGTATATTTGAAAGCATTTGACAGAATATTGGAAATCACCTTATCAAAATTGATACGGTCAATCCATACAGGTATCTCAGTCTTGTCATGGTCAAAGGCAAACGTGATGCCGCGCTGCTCTGCACTATATTGATATAGTTTGCAAATGCCATTGACAAATTCTATGATATTGGTCTCGCGACAATGCAGGCGCAACTGGTTCTTGTCAAGACGACGCTCGTCAAGTATTTGGTTCACGAGCACCATAAGTCGGTTGGCGTTGCGGTCAATGGCATCAACAGACGACTGTACGTCAGCAGGCTGCATATCATTTGACTTCATTCCTTTCAGTTTTCCTACAGCCCCCATGATGAGAGTGAGCGGCGAACGTATATCATGCGTGGCATTGATGAGGAACTTCATCTTCTCCTCGTCAAGCTGTTGCGCTGCATGGTGTCGCCACATCCAGCCTGCAAGGATGATGATACCAGAAATCAATATGATATACAGCAAATATGCCCACACCGATTTATACCATGGCGGAGTAACCTCAATGGTAAACATACGTGGTTTGGAGTACGTGCCACTTATCTGAGCCCTGACCTCAAGGCGATACTTACCGGGCTGCAGATGGCTCAGCTGTATCGTATTGTATCCCTCAGGTGTCTGCATCCATTCACCATCGTTGATGCGATATTCAAAAATCACGTCTGCCTGCTGGCTTACTCCCAGCAGCGAGAACTCCATGGTGACGGTATTGTCAAGGTATGACAACCTGAAGTAATCGCTTTCCATCACTGGTTTGTCGGTTATCGTTTCACCGTTTGATGTCGTCGTAGTGTTAATGGGATGTCCTGCCAACAGGAAGGCCGTCATACTTGGTGCAGGCAGGTCAAGCACGGGACCCGTGACCTGCGATGGTCGGAACATCGTCAGTCCCTCGCTGTTTGCGAAACACACCATGTCGGCATCGGTGTGCATACCAACGCCTGCAGTGTATTCCTTGCCAGTGAGTCCGTAATCTTTGATATGGCTGATAAACATACGCTTGCGCACGTCATACTGCCAGATGCCCGACGACGTGGCACACCATATATCTCCACCGGCAGCCTCCACGATATAACTTATAGATTTATCCTGCAGACCGCCACCAGCGCGGAACAGGACTGCCTCTTTCTTTCCTTGTTCATATACATACAAACCACGCTCCGTACCGATAAGGATGTGCCCGCGTGAAGTTTCACAGAGCGAGAAGCACATCACCTCATTCAGGAGTTTATGCCAGCCAAGCGAATTAAAACTGTCGCTTACAGGGTCGTAACACGACACTCCATCTGCCGTTGCCAGCCATATACGCCCCTTACTATCGGGCATCATGGCTAATATCCAGTCATTGCAAAGATGGCCGCGGCCATTGTCTTTCATCCTTTGAGAATACTGGCGCATCTCGCCTGTCGCCGTATTATAGGCACATAACCCACGAGAGAATGTAGATACGTAGAGTATTCCCTGACCAGTATCGGTCATATCATTGATTTTATCACATTCCACTGACAACTTATGTGATGACAGACCTGTCATGGGGTCATAGGCATAAAGGCTGTTGGCAGCGCCTATCCAATAATGACCCATCTTATCACGATGAATGAACTCTGCCGACGCAGGGCTCTTCGGATGATACTTCACGCGCCCCGCAGCGTCAAAGCCATATACGCCGTTGCCCTGGACGGTACACCATGTAATGTCGCCATCGCCCTCACACACTGAGGATATGACAGAGCCAAGTTGTATGCCTTGCGACTGAAATCCCCATGTATGGAACTGTGGCGGTGTGCGCTGCAGCATCATCAGTCCCTTCGACTGGCATGCCACCCAGATATTGCCACCACGGTCTTCTGATATCATCCACACCTTTGCGGTCTGCAAGTCAAGGTCCTTGCATACGCACTCTACACGTTCCAGTTTTCCGCTGCCTACAGGAAGACAGTAAAGACCTGCCCCTCGCGTTCCTATATATATATTGCCGGCACGGTCTTTATGCGTACAACTGAACGTAATGTCTGAACCTGACATTACCGACACATCAATGACCGCATCTTGCAAAATGCCATTGTTCCATACCTGTAACCCATGAAGACCACAGACAAGCATCTGCCCCATGTTCAGCTCCTC
Source organism: uncultured Prevotellaceae bacterium (assembly GCA_946534585.1). GTDB lineage: Bacteria > Bacteroidota > Bacteroidia > Bacteroidales > Bacteroidaceae > Prevotella. The sequence continues at coordinate 16,150 of CAMNCV010000162.1, read as the reverse complement.
CAATCCTACGATGTCACCTTTCCCGCACCTCATCAGGTGAACGCCCTTTGCGTCTGTCATAGACAGGCGTGTATCACTACTGCTTTTCCAAAAGCGGCCGCGACTGTCTTCAAGTATATAGGAGTAGAAATCGTCATCATTGGCTGCGGCGTAACGTTTCGCTATTCGCTTTAAAGTGCGCTTTTCCGTCAATACATTATCCAGTTGAAACAGTCCATAGCCTGCCGTACCAGCAAGCATACTGCCATCATGCCTCTGCAATATTTCAGTAATACGCGGTTTAATCTTCTCTCCACAGTTGTAGTGCTCAAACGAGTCGGTAGCATAATCATAGCGGTCAAGTCCCTTACTCGTACCTATCCACAGCTGCCCTTTATCATCACAATACAGGCAGGTCACCACATTGCTCCTGACAGAAGATTTCTCTGCCGGCTGATGCAGATATGTAGTGAAGCGGAAACCATCATACTTATTCAAGCCATAATCGGTTGCCACCCATATATAGCCATACTTGTCCTGACAGACATCATTCACCATTCCACTCGAGAAACGCTCGGATGGAATAAAGAAGCCGGATTGCGACATGGCACAGACTGCACATGACACAAAAACCATAGCCAGTAGAATTATTCGCCGTAGTTTCATATTAGTCGTTGTGTTAGTTAGTAATAGTGTTCAGGATTGTTTGTTGATTGCAAAATTACAAAAAAAACGTTAATTTGCAAAAAGAATTTTGTTTCATTGAACAAGAAAAATGTTGCACAAGCAATCTTCTATGTCACAATACAGGAAAAACAGACTGCTTATTCTGTAATTAACGAAAAGAAATGATTAACTTTGTGGCGCAAAAACACTAATCATATCAATTTTAACGATCAAATTCTCTAAACAACCAAACAATGAAAAAACTTTTAGGTATAGCGGCCCTGACTGTCGGCGGTCTGCTGACGGGCATGGCTGCCGAAAGGCAGATGAAGGCACCTGCAGGCGGAAAGGCTATCAGTGACGAGCTGATAGGTATTTTCTTTGAGGATATATCTTCAAGTGCCGATGGTGGATTGTATGCAGAACTGTTACAGAATGGCTCATTTGAGTATAATGCTGCTGAGCGCGACGGATGGGGAGCGATGACTTCGTGGAAACATATCAGACCCGGTCACTCGCTCGGTACCCTCAACGTAGAAATAGACGAGGATGTCAGCGCAGGCTATCGCTCGCAATACATTCGCTTACATGTGGAGCGTGTGAAGGAATACTACGACTACAGCGGATGGAAGGGCTACGGACTGCAAAACGACGGTTTCAACGGCATTACGGTTAAAGCAGGAAAGCAGTATGAGTTCTCCGCGTTTCTGCGCAATGCCGTTGCAAAGCAAGGTGCAAAGCAGGTGCGCATAGCTTTGGTAGAGCCACAAGGCTGGAACAAAGACCCGAAACTTTTGGCTGACGCCACTATATCTCTAAATTCCGACAAATGGCAGGAATATACAGCCACGCTCACTCCTACTGCCGACTGCCAGAAGGCTTCATTGCAAATACTGGTACTGAACACTGGCGATGTAGATATTGACCATGTGTCGCTCATGCCACATGACACATACAAAGGGCACGGACTGCGCAAAGATTTGGCCGAAGCTCTGGAAGCACTGCACCCGAAATTCATGCGTTTCCCCGGCGGATGCGTGGTTCATGGAGGCGGCGATGGTTTTTGGGACACATATCGCTGGAAGAACACCATAGGACCTCGTCACCTGCGCAAGGGACTGAAGAACCCTTGGGGATATCACCAGTCAATGGGACTGGGTTACTATGAGTATTTCCAATTCTGCGAAGACCTCGGCATGCAACCTCTGCCTATCCTGCCTTGCGGTGTGTCATGTCAGGGTACCAACGGTGGCTGGGGTATGAAAGAACAGGCGCAGGACGTTGTACCTATGAGTGAAATGGACGAGTGGGTGCAGGATGCCCTCGACCTTATAGAATGGGCTAACGGCGACCCTGCTACGAGTAAGTGGGCGAAGATGCGCGCCGATGCCGGTCACCCTGCCCCCTTCAACCTGAAATACCTTGGTCTGGGCAACGAAGAACGCATTTCGCCTGAATTCTGCGAAAGGTTCAAGTATATCTACGAACGAGTAACGAAAGCTCATCCAGAAATCGTGATAGTAGGCACGGCAGGCCCCGGCTCTCACAAGGGCAACGGCGACTACGAAAATGGTTGGAAACTGGCTGAAGAGATAGGGTTGCCCATAATCGACGAGCACTACTACGAACCAAACAATTATTTCCTCGACAAAAGGCAGTATGACAGCTATCCTCGTTCACGTAAGACGAAGGTTTACCTTGGCGAATACGCCGCCAAGGACAAGAAACTCATTGATGCCCTTGGCGAGGCTCTGTATCTTTTACACGTGGAGCGCAACGGAGATGTTGTCAGCATGACATCGTATGCCCCTCTGTTTGCGAAGAAAGATGCCACGAACTGGAATCCCGACCTTATATATTTTGACAATGAACGTCCTTTCCTCACCTGCAGCTACTACGTGCAGCAGATGTTCGGAAAGAGCAGCGGACAATATTATTACGGTGACTGCGTAAGTTTTGACGGCGACGCAGCAGGCGTAGAGCAGCCACAAGAGGGCGTACACTACGGTCAATCGGTAATCCTTAACACCAAGGAGGGCAAGCTGTACGTAAAGGTTGTGAACGCCACCGAAGGAGAAAAAACTGCCGACATCAACCTGTCACGCTTCCATATCAAGAAGATGGCCACAAAGACCGTGCTAACGGGCAGTGCTGATGCAGAGAACAACTACGAGCAACAACCAGTAGCCCCACAGCAAAGTCAGGTGAAGGCACAGAAGCGCAGCAAGTTCACCGTAGCTCCTTATACTATGATTATGCTTGAGTATGAATTATAATAATTACCCACTTTAACCACAAACAACAAACAAATGAAATCAATTTTTAAGACCACTATCGCTCTATTTATGGCTACCACTGTCGCCACGGCTGGAGCGCAAGGCCTGAAAGATGCCTACAAGGATTATTTCACCATCGGAGTGGCTGTGAACCAGCGCAACGTCAGCGAGAATGACCAAATGGAACTGATTAAGCGCGAGTACAACAGCATCACGGCAGAGAACGACATGAAACCCGGCGAACTGCACCCCTCAGAAGGAGTGTGGGACTTCAGCAAGGCTGACCGCATTGCAGACTTCTGCCGCAAGAACGGCATCAAGTTGCGTGGACACTGTCTGTGCTGGCACTCACAGTTCGCAGACTGGATGTTTACCGACAAGAAGGGGCGTGAGGTAAAGAAAGAAGTGTTTTACGAGCGTCTGCGCGACCATATCCACACCGTGGTCAACCGCTATAAGGACATCGTGTATTGCTGGGATGTAGTCAACGAGGCCATGGCTGACGACCACATGATGCGCGGGGGCAACAAAAACCCTTATCGCGAGAGCCGTCACTACAAGCTCTGCGGCGATGAGTTTATCGCAAAGGCTTTCCAGTTTGCCCGCGAGGCTGACCCTAATGCACTGCTTTTCTACAACGATTACAGCACCGTTGACCCCGGCAAGCGCGAGCGTATATATAATATGGTAAAGAAAATGAAGGATGCCGGCGTACCGATTGACGGTATTGGTATGCAGGGACACTACAACATCTATTATCCTGATGCTGCTGAACTCGACAAGACCATCAGCCGTTTCTCAGAACTCGTGAACCACATCCACATCACCGAGCTCGACATCCGTATTAACAACGAGAGTGGCGGCCAACTGCAGTTCTCGCATGGTGAGATAAAGCCCATGCCAGAATATATCGCTACGTTGCAGGCTGAACAGTATGCTACCATCTTCCGCGTACTGCGCAAGCATGCCAAGGTCATTGACAACGTGACGTTCTGGAACCTCTCTGACCGCGACTCATGGCTCGGACTGGGCAACCACCCTCTGCCTTTCGACGAAAATCTACGCCCGAAGCGTGCCTATAATGCCGTGCGTAACTTCAATGCAACTCTTGACAACGCTACAATAAAAGAGGATTTCCGCCCGAACGAACTCAACCAGCCTGGCCAGAAATATCCTATGGTCAATTCACAGGGCTATGCCCGCTTCCGCATAGTGGCTCCTGATGCCAAGTCGGTCATCGTAAGTCTTGGACTGGGTGGCAGCGGCAGCACCGTGCTACATAAAGACAAGGACGGTGTATGGACTGGAACAACCAATGGACCGATGGACCCGGGCTTCCATTATTATCACCTCACCATCGACGGTGCTACGGTCAATGACCCAGGCACTCACAACTACTTTGGCTCATGCCGTTGGGAGAGCGGCATAGAGATACCAACAGCCGACTCTGCCTTCTTCGCTTGCCGACAGGACGTAGCCCACGGCAACGTGCAGGAGGTGCTCTTTCCATCACCAAGCACCGGCACTGTAAGAAGAGCCTTTGTCTATACTCCTCCTACATACGGCCAGGGGCAGAAGCCTGAGCGTTTCCCCGTGCTCTACCTGCAGCACGGTTGGGGCGAGAACGAGACAACATGGAGCCGCCAAGGACATGCTGGCCTCATTATGGACAATCTCATCGCAGAGCAGAAATGCAAGCCCTTTATCATCGTCATGACCTATGGTATGACAAACGACATACGGTGGGGACACCTGGGTGAGTTCACAGCAAAAGAGTTTGAAACCGTACTCATAGATGAGCTAATGCCTTACATCGACAGTCATTTCCTAACCAAGACGGGGCAGCAGAACCGCGCCATGGCTGGTTTGTCAATGGGCGGTGTTACCACAAAACTCATCACCATGCGTCGCCCTGAGGTGTTCGGCTACTGGGGATTGCTCAGTGGCGGTATGTATATGCCTGACGACATCACAAAGGCTAATGCCCTGCTTCAAGGAAAGAAAAATGCCTCTCCAGTGCGCCTCATATTCGAAAGCTGTGGCTCAAAAGAGAACCCACAGGGCATAAAGCAGAGCATCGACGCATTGAAAAATGCCGGCATCAACGCACATGGCTACGTAAGCGAAGGCACAGCTCACGAATTTCTGACATGGCGTCGCAGCCTGCTCGAAATGGCACCGATGCTATTCAAATAAAAATCGATGTCTGATTGAGATTAGCGACAAAGACATCAAAAAAAGCAAAAAAAACGTATCGTGTGCGGACACAATAATTATTTAACTTTTGTTTACATTTTGTAATTATCGGATTTTCAAGTAATTACAAAAAAGTTACAAAAAGAGACAAAAAAAAACTGAAAAAATGTTTGCACGTAATAAAAAAAGTACGTAACTTTGCATCAGTTTTAATAAACAAGATTGTTTTACAGATTTAAAAAGCTTAGAAAAATGAAGAAATTAGTTTTCATGTTCGTAGCTATGGCTGCGATTTCATTCGCTTCTTGTGGTAACAAGACAGAGCAGGGTGCTGCTAACGATACAGTTGACACTGCTGCTGTTGCTGCTGACACTGCTGCTGTTGACACAGCTGCTGCTGACACTGCAAAGTAAGCCATTTAGCTCGAACAAAGCTAAGAAAGCTACGCTGCCAGTATGACGAGAGTCACACTGGCAGTTTTCTTTGTTTATAGATATAGAAGGTGTAGAAAGACTATTTTTTACGACTACACATCTCACTACATAGTTAAATTTGGAATTTCAGAAAAAAAGTAGTAACTTTGCAATGCAAAAACAAAAAATGCAGCGATATTTGGCTGTATGAGAAAAGTTTAGTAACTTTGCATGATGATTTGAAACATGGAAAGACTAAGAATTGCAAGAAAGAAAACAAAATAATATAAAGAATGAACATTTCATACAAATGGTTGAAGGAGTATGTTGACTTCGACCTCACGCCTGAAGAGGTGTGCGCAGCCTTGACCAGTACTGGACTGGAAGTAGATGCACTGGAGGAAGTACAGACAATAAAGGGCGGACTGAAGGGCTTGTTCGTCGGTCAGGTAATGACCTGTGAGCCTCATCCCGACTCTGACCACATGCACGTTTGCACCGTTGACCTCGGAAAGAAGAATGACGACGGTACAGCAGCACTGTCACAAATCGTATGTGGTGCGCCAAACGTGGCTGCCGGACAAAAAGTTATCGTGGCTGACCTGGGCTGCGTGCTCTACGATGGTGACAAGGAATTTAAGATTAAGAAATCAAAGCTGCGTGGCGTAGAGTCAAGCGGTATGATTTGCGCTGAGGATGAAATAGGCGTTGGTACGAGCCACGATGGCATCATCGTACTGCCCGAAACTGCCGTGGTTGGTACGCCAGCTGCCGAATATTATAACCTTGAGAGCGACTGGCTAATCGAGATTGACATAACAGCTAACCGCGCTGACGCACTTTCACACTACGGTGTGGCACGAGATCTCTATGCATGGATGCTCGCCAATGGCAAGCAGACTACACTGAAGCGCCCGACCTGCGATAATTTCAAGGTTGACAACAACAACCTGCCCATTGACGTGGAGATACAAAACTCGGAGGCCTGCCGACGCTATGCCTGCATCAGTCTGACGGACTGTGAGGTAAAGGAATCGCCAGACTGGCTGAAGAACAAGCTCACCGTAATTGGCCTTCGTCCAATCAACAACATAGTTGACATCACCAACTACATCATGATGGCTTACGGGCAGCCCATGCACTGCTTTGATGCCGATATGGTCAACGGGCACAAGATTGTAGTGAGGGACCAGAACGCTGGTAAGAAATTCGTTACGCTCGACGGCGAGGAGCACACATTGGGTGAGCACGACCTTGCAATCTGCAACGCAGAGGAGCCCATGTGCATAGCAGGTGTGTTTGGAGGTAAAGGTTCTGGTACATACGAGACTACAAAGAACGTAGTACTTGAGTCGGCATACTTCCATCCCACTTGGATACGTAAGTCGGCACGACGCCATGGTCTTTCTACCGATGCATCGTTCCGCTTCGAGCGCGGCATCGATCCAAATATCACCATCTACGCACTGAAGCAGGCTGCTATGCTCTGCAAAGAACTGGCTGGTGCGAAGGTATCAATGGAGATTAAGGACGTATATCCTAATCCTATCGAGAACCCGAAGATGCGCCTCGACTTCACATACGTGAATAATCTCATAGGCAAGAAGATTGGTAACGACACCATAAAGAGCATACTCCGCTCACTTGAGATAGAGATAAACGCAGAGGATGAAGAAGGACTTGACATCACAGTTCCTGCATATCGAGTTGACGTACAACGCCCATGTGACGTAGTGGAGGATATCTTGCGCATCTATGGCTACAACAACGTGGAGATACCTACACAGCTAAAGTCAACGCTGACTGTCAAGGACTTTGAGGATCAACGACACAAACTGATGAATCTGGTGGCTGAGCAGCTCGTGGGTGCCGGTTTCAACGAAATTCTGAACAACTCGCTGACGAAGGGCGCATACTACAACGACCTCAAGGCTTACCCCGCAGAGCAGTGTGTCACGATTGTCAATCCATTGTCAAGTGACCTCAATGTAATGCGCCAGTCGCTGCTCTTTGGTGGACTAGAGAGCATCATGCGCAACGCTAACCGCCGTATGCCGAACCTCCGCTTCTTTGAGTTTGGCAACTGCTATCAGCATTTCAACGAGAAGAAGGATGACGAGAACCCAATGAAGGCCTACGCAGAGCACTCACACCTCGGCTTATGGATTACCGGCAAACGCATCGAAGGCTCATGGATGCAGAAAGACGAAGACAGTTCTTTCTACGAGTTGAAAGCTCACGTTGACAACATCATGCGTCGCATCGGAATGCCACAGGGGCTACTCGTGACAGAGAAAACCGACAACGACATTTTCCTAACGGGACTGCGCATGAAGACACGCCAGGGTAAGGTGATTGCAGAGATGGGTATAGTAAGCACAAAACTGCAGAAGCAGGCAGACATAGCTGCACCAGTTTACTTCGCCGACATAAACTGGACAGAGGCTACTAACTCTGTGAAAAAGGCAGCTGTCCACTTCACCGAGATACCAAAATATCCTGCCGTAAGCCGTGATTTGGCACTGCTCATTGACAAGCAAGTGGAGTTTGCACAGGTAGAACAGGTAGCACGCCAGACAGAGAAGAAACTGCTCAAGCGCGTGGAGTTGTTTGACGTATATGAAGGCAAGAATCTGCCCGAAGGTAAGAAGTCATACGCAGTCAACTTCGTGCTGCAGGATATGGAGAAAACCATGTCAGACAAACAGATTGAGGCTGTGATGAACAAACTCATACAGAACCTCAAGAAACAACTCGGAGCAGAATTGCGCTAAAAGAATTGAAAAACTGAAGTTTGGAATATAAACAAATAAAAAAACATAAATGCAAATGAAAGTAATGAAATTCGGCGGCACTTCCGTCGGTTCTGCAGAGAGAATGCAGGGGGTCGCAAAGCTGATAACAAAGTCTGGCGAACCAACATTCGTAGTGCTTTCTGCCATGTCAGGAACAACTAACTCACTTGTAGAGATTTCTGATTATCTCTACAAGAAAAATCCAGAGGGTGCACAAGAGGTAATCAACACTCTCGAAAAGAAATACATGAGGCATATAGAGGAGCTATACTCTACAGATGCCGCAAAACAGAAGACGCGCGAGTTCCTTAAGAAAGAGTTTGACTACCTGCGCTCTTTCACCAAGGATACTTTTACGTCGTTTGAAGAAAAGATAGTAGTTGCTCAGGGCGAGGTAATGTCAACAAACATGGTAACTAACTATCTGAACGAACAGGGCATCAAGACCGTACTGCTTGATGCGCTCACCTTCATGCGCACAGACAAGAACGCAGAGCCAGACATGCCTTACATCAAAGAGCACTTGGCAGAAGTAATGCGTCAGAACAAAGGTTATCAGATTTACATTACTCAGGGTTTCGTATGCAAGAACGCATACGATGAGGTTGACAACCTGCAGCGTGGAGGCTCTGACTACACAGCATCACTGATAGGTGCGGCAATGGGTGCAGATGAAATCCTTATCTGGACTGACATTGATGGTATGCACAACAACGACCCTCGTTTCGTAGAGAAGACCGACGCCGTGCATCAGCTCAACTTCGAAGAGGCAGCCGAGCTGGCTTACTTCGGTGCGAAGATTCTTCATCCAACATGTGTACAGCCTGCCAAGTTCGCTGGTATCCCAGTAAGAATAAAGAACACCATGGAGCCAGATGCCGAAGGTACGGTTATCAACAACGAACTCGTGCGTGGAAAAATCAAGGCGGTGGCAGCAAAGGACAATATCACAGCCATTAAGATTAAATCATCACGTATGCTGCTCGCTACCGGCTTCCTGCGCAAGGTGTTTGAGATATTCGAAAACAACAACACTCCAATTGACATGATAACCACATCAGAGGTAGGCGTGAGCGTCAGCATCGACAACAAAGCCAACCTCGGTCGCATCGTTGACGAACTAAAGAAATACGGTTCGGTAACTGTTGATGAAGATATGTGTATCATCTGCGTAGCAGGTGACTTGGATTGGAGCAATGTAGGTTTCGAAACACTCGTAACAGACGCTATGGCAAACATCCCCGTGCGTATGATATCTTACGGTGGTTCCAACTACAACATTTCGTTCCTTATCCGCGAAGCTGACAAAAAGCAGGCACTGCAGAATCTGTCAGCAAAACTGTTTAACTAAGAAATAGAATGTTTCCAATAGATAAATTCAAAGACATTGAGACACCTTTTTATTATTATGATAAGAAGGTTCTCAATGACACACTTGATTCCATAAAGGCTGAACTCTCAAAGCATCCTGAGTATCACCTACACTACGCCATCAAGGCCAATGCCAACATCGACGTATTGCGCGAGATTCAACGTGCAGGTTTCGGTGTCGATGCTGTAAGCGGAGGAGAAATTCAGCGTGCTCTCGACGCTGGTTTCGATGCAAGTAAAATAGTATATGCTGGTGTAGGCAAGGCTGACTGGGAGATAAACCTCGGACTTGATGCCGGTATTTTCTGTTTCAACGTTGAGTCGTTGGAAGAACTCCACATCATCAACGAACTTGCTGTAGCCAAGCAAAAAACAGCAAAAGTATGCTTCCGAATCAACCCAAATGTAGGTGCACATACCCACGCTAATATCACAACGGGATTGGCAGAAAACAAGTTTGGCATTGCTATGGATGATATGGAAACTGCTGTAAAGGCTGCCATGGAACTTAGCAATATAGAGTTCATCGGACTGCATTTCCACATCGGTTCGCAAATTCTCGAGATGGGAGATTTTGAGGCTTTGTGCATACGCATCAACGAATTACAGGAACGTCTTGAAGAACAAGGCATCACTGTGAAAAACCTCAACGTAGGCGGCGGACTGGGCATTGCCTACGACGACCCAGATGGTAAACCTATACCTGACTTCAAGAAGTACTTCGACACCTATGCCAATAATATGAAGTTGCGCTCTGGGCAACAGATGCACTTTGAACTCGGACGCGCCGTAGTTGGTCAGATGGGGTCACTCATCACACGTGTACTGTACGTCAAGCAAGCTCAGGTGAAGCAGTTTGCCATCGTTGACGCTGGTATGAGCGATTTGATTCGCCCTGCCCTCTATGATGCTCACCACATGATACAAAACCTGACGAGTACAGAACCTGTGGAGACTTACGACGTCGTAGGTCCAATATGTGAGTCGAGCGATGTATTTGGTAAAGGAGAATCACTGCCTAAATGCCATCGCGGCGACCTCATTGCTTTGCGCTCTGCTGGTGCTTACGGTGAGATTATGGCATGTCAATACAACTGCCGCAAATTACCGAAGGCTTACTTGATGTAGTTGATCATTAGGAATTGATAGTTAATAGTGGCTTATGACGGCAAATGTCATATAGCTCACTATCAACTATTAGTTAAAATACTATTACGTCTTAGATAGAAGAAATCTTAAACCTGCCATTGAGTAATTCTATAATTAATTATTAATGATAATATCTATACCTATAATAATCAGCCTCTCTGTACTGTTAGTGTTGGCTCTGCTAACACCTCTGTTCAGTCCTTTCTTCCGCAAAGTAGAGGAAGAAGAGGTTTCCGTGGAAGACAAAGACTTACCACCCGTATCAATCGTTATTGCAGAACACGATTGTTCCTACTACTTGGAACGTACCCTGCCACGCTATCTTAGTCAAGACTACTCCGCTGGATTTCAAGTAATAGTAGTTATAGACCAAGGTGATACCAAGTCTGAGGATTACCTAAAATTGATGAGTGAACAACACCCACATCTGTATTATACAAAATTGCCTGACTCTTCACGCTATGTATCAAGGAAGAAACTCGGACTGACGTTAGGTATGCGCGCAGCAAAAAACGAATGGATTCTGATTGCCGACATTACCTGCAGGCCTTCAAATAACGATTGGTTGCATAACGTTGCACGTCATGCTGAGGTGGGAAAGAACCTCGTAATTGCACTAACACCGTATGAAGACGATGCTCCGAAGTATTACCGTTTTGAGCAATTACGCACAGCTTTGTATCATCTGCGCTCAGCACAGCACGGAACAGCATTCAGTACCAACCAATCAGTTCTCATGCTCAGACGTAGTGAATTCTTCGATCAGAAAGGTTTCTACGGCAACTTAGAATACGCACGTGCCGAGTTTGACTTCCTCGTCAACAAGTTTGCCAAGGAAGGAAAAACTGCTATCGCCATAGAACCTGAAGCCAGGATAGAGCAATACGAGCCAACGGAAGAAGAATGGACACTGCGCCGCATGTGTTCGATTGACGCACTGAAAAGTATGAAACGTGCCGCAGGATTCAAGTCTAAGTATAAAACTGACTTGTGGCTGATACATCTGTTCAACATACTTACACTTATTGCTGCAGCAACAGGCGGTCTGTTTATGCTTCAGTCACCATTTGTGGCTGCAAGCGGCACTTACCCAGAAATACAGAATATACTCAAGACTTTAAACGTAACTCAGTACGATGGCTTTGCATTGACCAGTGGAGCTGTGTTGCTATGGCTGATAAACATCATAGAGCGTTGCTGCATATATAGCGGTCCATTAGAATACTTTGACAGCTCACTCAGCAGCATATCTGCTGTAATTATGGAATGGGGCATAAGCCTCCGCAACGCAATTCTGCGCATAAAGTATATATTTACAGACAAAACGGTATTCATAACCCATAAACTGTGAGGATACTGCATTACATACCCCTACTGACGAAAGCAGACGACAACATAGCCGTTAGCGTCAGAGCCATGCTCACCGAGACGCTGCGAACGGCTGAGAATCATTTGCTTATGCCGCAAAAACAACTACCAGAAATAAAACAAGCTGTTATTTCTGGCACACAGGCTATGCTTCACACTGTTGATACGCCTAAAGGATGGGAACTGAAGAAATATCTGTTACTGAGCAAGCATATAAAAAAGATTATAAAAGAGGTTCATCCCGATGTCGTTCATGTACACGCCTGTTGGGATTATCCTGCATCTGTCGTGGAAAAGGTAGCACGCAACCGCAAGATAATAACCATCGTATCGCCACATGGTCTGCTCACTACGCAAGTCATGGAACAGGATTTCATGAAGAAGCGTTTGCCACGCCTGCTGGCATATCAAAATAAAATGGTACGCCGTTCCACTTCACTGCTTGCTATGACAACCGCTGAGCATGAAGACATTTGCCAGACTGGTATGCGTGCAGCCACACGCATTGAAACGCTCGAAACAGCAGACGGACTGCTCTCTGTATATCGAAAGGCACTCGACTCTTATTATTATAATTATATAACAAACGAAGAAAAAGCCTTCGTCAGCGAAGCTGTCAGAAAAGCAGAGTTGCCTAAAGAAACAGAAAATCTATCATTCAGACGCATTTTTCTCTACGCATGGGATGAAGACGTAATGCCGCAGCTACTTGAAGCAACAAATGAACAAGACATTGCTATGCCACCAGTTCCTGACATAGAGAAACTTAGTCGTTATAAGAACAAAAAGGCTAAGCAGCGCGGGGCACTCATTGACGTCAATGCGTCTGTGAAGAAAATCAAAATACCCACAACGCAACAAACTGAATATGCAGCTGTAATGCTAATAAACAAAGCTGCAAGTATCGGACTAAAACAACTGACACTACGGCACTGGCTGGAACTAAACCAGCTGCTGCACAATGTCGATTTTAATGAAGATGTCGTTGCAAAAGAGCTGAAAAGACTTGGCCTCAAAAAAAACACACGAAAAATACAAAAGACATTAGCCAAGTATTATGCCCTGCCCGAAGGCTACAATATCTTTTAACCCCCATCCTACCTGCCTATACATACACACTTATGAACCAAGAACTTAACGAACTGCATTATCTGCAGTTGTTGGCAAAGTCGTTTCCTACGGCTGCGGCAGCATCTACAGAAATTATAAATTTATCTGCAATACTCAATCTGCCAAAGGGCACTGAGCATTTTCTGGCAGACATTCACGGTGAGCACGAGGCTTTTCTGCATGTATTAAAAAACGCATCTGGGCGTATATCACAGAAAGTCAACGAGATATTCGGAGAATATATGCCCTTACAGGCAAAGAAAGACCTTTGCACTCTGATTTATTACCCTGAGAAAAAATTAGAATTGGTAAAGGCACGGACGGAAGAACTGGATGAATGGTACCGCATGACACTACACCAACTGGTAAAGGTGTTCAGAGTAATCAGTTCCAAATATACACGTTCAAAGGTTCGTAAATCTTTGCCTCAGGAATACAGTTACATTCTTGAGGAATTACTACATACACGTACCGAGGAAGCTAATAAGACAGCATACGTCAACGTTATCATTGATACTATCATATCAACCGACAGCGCTGATGATTTCATCATTGCTCTTGCCAATGTCATCCAGCGCCTTGCCATTGACCAGTTGCATATTCTCGGCGATGTATATGACCGCGGACCTGGTGCGCATATCATAATGGACAAATTGTCGGAGTATCATTCATGGGACATTCAATGGGGCAACCACGACATACTCTGGATGGGAGCATGCGCAGGAAATGATGCCTGTATATGCAATGTCATACGTCTTTCGTTGCGTTATGCCAACCTGCAGACACTTGAAGACGGATATGGCATCAACCTTATGCCACTGGCTACCTTTGCTATGGAAACATACAAGGATGATCCATGCGAGGCTTTCATTCCTATACTCAACCCTACGAACAAAGACCGTTACGACCAGAAGACTTTACGTCTGATGGCAATGATGCACAAAGCCATAACCATATTGCAGTTTAAGGCAGAAGCACAAATCATCAAGCGCAACCCTACTTGGCTGATGGACGACCGCAAGATGCTTGAACATATCAACTTCAACTACGGCACTTGCGACATCAATGGCAAGGATTACAAACTTACTGACACTTCACTACCAACGGTCAACCCTGAAAATCCGAACGAGTTCACGGAGGAAGAACGATTGCTTATGGAGAAACTGCATCATTCTTTCCGTGTGTCAGAGAAATTACAGCGCCATATCCGCACACTGCTTGCCCACGGTTGTATGTTTGCCACCTACAATAACAACCTGCTCTTCCATGCTTCCATCCCACTCAATGAAGATGGTTCTTTGCGTGAAGTCGAGGTAATTCCTGGCACGAAATGTTCTGGTCGTCTGCTTCTGAAGCGTATAGGTATGCTAGTGCGCTCGGCTTTCGCAAATGATACTCCTAAAGAGGAAAAGCAGTATGCACGCGATTATTTCCTATATTTATGGTGCGGACGAGATTCTTGCCTTTTCGACAAATCGAAAATGGCAACCTTTGAACGTTATTTCATTGCCGAGAAGGAAACGCACGTCGAGGAGAAGGGGTGGTATTACAAACTTCGTGACAAAGACGACATAGCTGCCGAGCGTATGGCAGATACAGTGCTCGATGCTTTCGGAGTGACTGGCGACAACCGTCACATCATCAATGGTCATGTACCAGTACACGTAAAGAAGGGAGAAAGTCCGATAAAAGCTAATGGCAAGCTGATGGTTATTGACGGAGGATTTGCAGAGCCATACCACAAGGAAACTGGCATAGCTGGCTACACTTTGGTATATCACAGCCGTGAGTTTGAACTGGTACAACATGAGCCATTCACCAACGTAGAAGATGCTGTGCGCGAAGGACGCGACATTAAGTCGCGGGCACAGATTGTTGCTACCACTGGCCATCGACTCCATGTAGAAGACACTGACCGCGGAAAAGAACTGAAGCAGCAGATTGAAGATTTGCGAAAGTTGCTCTATGCTTACCGTCACGGACTAATTACTGAAACGAAAAGATAAAGCGAAGATGGAATATATGTCACAAGAAGGTTATGATAAACTCGTAGCCGAACTCAGAGAATTGGAGACCGTAGAATTGCCCCGTGTACGTGATGCTATAGCAGAGGCACGCGACAAAGGCGATTTAAGTGAGAATTTCGAGTACCATGCAGCCAAGCGTGAGCAGGGCAGGCTGTTAAGTCGAATCCGATTCAAACAACGTGTACTGGCACATGCTCGCGTAATGGATATGTCACTGCTCAACGGCGACGTAGTGCAGTTGCTCAGTCGAATACAGATTACCAACATGAACAACAACATGCAGATGACTTATACCATCGTCAGCCCCCACGAAGCTGATATGCGAGCAGGCAAGATTTCCATTAAATCACCTATTGCCCAGTCATTACTCAACCATAAAGTTGGCGATGAAGTCACAGTACACGTACCAGCAGGCCTGCTAAAATTACGCATTGACAGCGTTGAAATTGGTGGTTAATGCAGAGTATCACATTACCCACTACAAGATTATTTTTTGTTGTTTTATCATGGTTTATTCTTGTTGTTTGCGTTTCCATGATAAACAGCCGTGTCTCGTAACGTAGATATAACTGAACATTAGGTCTCTCAATGTAAAATAAAAAAAATTTGCAAGTATCGAAAAAGTTTCGTACCTTTGCAGATGGAATATCTTGTTAACACACAAAGGTGGGTTCTATTAATTACCACCGTAATATTAAACTTTAAATGTGGGTTGACGTTTTGTCATCTTTTCGTTTTCTTTCGGTGCATACTGTCAGCATCTTCAGTCACATAGCCCGCTATGCTCCTTCAGCTGCTG
>CAMNCV010000161.1 GCA_946534585.1 uncultured Prevotellaceae bacterium | reverse complement strand
CCCATGCCTCGCTTTCCGATGAAGGCCAGTTTCTCAATCGAATTCACATTTCTTTCCGTAAGACGATTATCCCTGCGCCATTGCTCAAAGAGCATATTACCCCAAGCGTCGGGCAGAGAGTCTGCTATAAACGAAGGCAGTTTCTGGTAGATTCGCTCTGCCTCACCGAAGATGGCACGGGTACTGAGCGGATTGTGGATGGAAGCAGCCAAAGGTGCTATGTCCAAAGTTCCTTTCAAGAACTCCGGATTATACATGAAGAACGATGTCTTGCGGGCATCATGCCAAGCCAGTCGGCCAATCTCCTGCCCCCAAAGAAGCACTTTCAAAACCTCTGTCATTGTCTTTTATGTCTTACACGTTGTACCTTCTTATTCTTCTTACTATATAGATAGAGTGATTCCGGTTGCTCAGGCATCAGATCGTTCAAGTCATTGATACACCCTACTGCCTTCATGAGCAGCAGGAACGTACTCAACGAAATATTCGTTACCGTACCGTTCTCAAAGCGATAGACTGACAGCACAGACAAGCCTGCCATCTCCGCAACTTCCTTCTGCGTTATATTAGCCCTCAATCGGTATTCCTTGAATCGACTGCCAAGCATTTTCACCAGTTCTGGTGCTGAATAATCCGAAAAATCCTCCATATAGCCTTACAATTATGTATTCTTAAACCTTAAATCTAATAATAATACATCAATACTGAATGTTTATGGCTGCAAAAATAAGCATTATTTTCCAATCATCCAAACTTTTTCGGGTAAATATGCGAATCTGAGGGTATCTTTTAACAGATGCGTCATAAGACCTGTATTCGGTCAAGAAAAAAAACAGGTTTAAGGTTTAGGTTTAACCATGTATATATACATGCCTTCATAACCTCAATCAAACGTACCTGAATCACACGACGGGTTTAGTTTACTCCTTATATGTATATAAGCATCCATAAACTTAAACCTAAACTTTTCAGGGCAACTTTTTTTCTTGACCGAACATCTAATAAAAAATACCGAAAACATTCTTTAGTTCCAGTTATTATTCGTACTTTTGCAACTGCAGAAGTCGCAAAAGACAAAATGCCCGGATGAAGTTCCATGGATTTTCACGGAGGTACATCCTTCGATGTGATCACAGGGTTTGTCGGATGCGCCTATGTTTGTTCAGATAATATATTTGTTCAGAGAGCAAATATACAAATTTTTTCTGAAATATAGATACATCTGAGGGCAATATATCCAATTATTATAATTTTTTTTAATCAAACGACAAGAAGATAGCACAAAGACAGCAAAAAGCCAAGTATCGCTGCGGTACTTGGCTTTATTGCTATATGTTTAATGATTCCTATTTTGTATGTAGGGGTAGGGTGGGGTTAGTTTATACCGCTGATGGTGATACCCTCAATACCCTTGGCAATCTTGAGTATCATCCCCTGAAGAGCCTTGCCTGGTCCACACTCTACGAAGTCAGTGGCACCGTCATTCATCATCTGCTTCACCTCGTAAGTCCATTTCACTGGAGCAGTAAGTTGAGCAATAAGGTTCTGCTTTATCTCGGCAGCATCAGTATGAGCCTTGGCATCTACATTCTGATATACAGGGATGCGTGGGTTCTGGAACTCTGTTGCCTCAATGGCAGCCTGCAACTCATCCTTGGCAGGCTGCATGAGTGGTGAGTGGAACGCACCACCTACAGGCAGTACAAGAGCACGCTTGGCACCAGCCTCCTTCATCTTCTCACAAGCAGCGTTGACAGCATCAATGTTGCCAGAGATAACGAGCTGACCAGGACAGTTGTAGTTGGCAGGAACAACGATGTTGCCCTCAGAAGATACTTCTGTACATGCCTTCTCAATAACGTCATCAGACAAACCAATGATAGCTGCCATAGTAGAAGGAGCTGCCTCGCAAGCCTTCTGCATAGCCATGGCACGCTTTGAGACGAGCTTCAGACCATCTTCAAACGACAGTGCGCCTGCTGCTACAAGAGCGGAGAACTCACCCAATGAGTGGCCTGCAGTCATCTCAGCATCAAACTGGTCGCCGAGGCAGATGGCAGAAATCACGCTGTGGAGGAATACGGCAGGCTGTGTCACCTTAGTTTGTTTGAGTTCTTCGGCTGTTCCCTCAAACATTATTTTCGTAATCTCGAAACCGAGAATTTCATTTGCTTTGTCAAACAGTTCCTTTGCTTTAGGATTGTTGTCATAGAGGTCTTTACCCATGCCTGTGAACTGGGCGCCCTGACCGGGGAAAACGAATGCTTTCATAGTTTCTGAAGTTATGAGTTATGATTAGTATATTCTGTAGATAAATAAATATGGGTTATGAATTATAAGCCTTTTGTTTTGCTTTTAGCAATACACTCATAATCCATAACCCATAATTGATTACTTATAAGCGAAGTGAGCAATTATGCTTCCTCTGCTGCTGCAGGTGCTTCCTCTGCAGGAGCCTCTGCTACAGGAGCTACATTCTCTTCAGCTGGAGCAGCAACAACCTCTGGCTGTCCCTCTGCCTTTACTGTTACAGGCACCTCAACCTTTACTTCCTTGTGGAAGACAACGGTGGCAACATACTCACCTACAGTCTTGATGTCCTTCATGATGATGCGCTTGCGGTCAATCTCAATGCCCTTCTTAGCGAGCTCCTCAGCAACGGTGATTGATGTTACTGAACCATAGAGTACGCCAGTAGCAGAAACCTTAGCCTCAACCTCTACGCTTACGCCGTCGAGCTTCTTAGCCTCGCTCTGTGCAGCCTCAAGGATAGCCTGAAGCTTGTGAGCCTGCTGCTTGAGATTCTCAGCGAGAACCTTCTTTGCAGAAGGAGAAGCGATGACAGCCTTACCTGTTGGGATGAGGTAGTTGCGACCGTAGCCTGATTTTACGTTTACTATATCGTTCTTGTATCCAAGACCTATGATATCTTCTTTCAGTATAATTTCCATGTGTGTAATCCTCCTTATTTATTATTTCATCAAATCGGTTACGTATGGAAGCAGTGCTATCTGGCGGGCACGCTTAACAGCCTGTGCCACACGGCGCTGATACTTCAGAGATGTGCCGGTGATGCGACGTGGAAGAATCTTGCCCTGCTCGTTAAGGAACTTCTTCAGGAACTCAGGATCCTTGTAGTCAATATACTTGATACCGCTCTTCTTGAAACGGCAGTACTTCTTCTTCTTGGTGTCAATAGCCGGTGCGTTAAGATAACGTATTTCGCTGTTGTTCTCTGCCATGGTTTAAGCCTCCTCTTTTTTAGCAAGCTTGTTGCGACGCTTCTCAGCATAAGCTGAAGCATACTTGTCAAGCTTGACAGTCATGAAACGAATAACTTTCTCGTCACGGCGATATGCTGTTTCGAGAGTAGCAATAACTTCTGGCTCAGCCTTGAACTCAACGAGGTTGTAGAAACCTGTTGACTTCTTGTCAATAGCGTAAGCCATCTTCTTGAGTCCCCAAGCCTCCTCGTTCAGTATCTCGGCACCATTGTCTTTGAGCACCTTTGTGAACTTAGCGACCGTTTCCTTTGTCTGGTCATCAGACAAAACGGGAGTCAAAATGAAAACGGTTTCGTAATGATTCATCATTGTGAATTTGTAATAAATAATGTGTAATAATAATTTCGTTATGCGTTTGTTTACGCAAAATCGACTGCAAAGGTACTACTTTTTTTTGAATTGACAAAAAAAATAAAGAAAAAAAACTACAAATCAGACTTTTAAGTGTGTTTTGTCTGTATTAGTTACTGAATTTGGCAGGGAAAAGCATTGTGCCTTCGCACTTTTATTTGCCTGTTTCGGGAAAAGTTTGTAACTTTGCATCCTCTAATAGCATAAAAGAAGTGGATAATAAAAAGATAGAACCAAGCGGGCGCACGCTCGTGACAGAGGACTCGTCAGAGGAAATGTTTCCCGTGGTGGATGAAGAAGGAAACATAATTGATGCAATGACGCGCGGTGAGGCACATTGCGGTACGAAGCGCCTGCATCCTGTAGTGCATCTGCATGTATATAACAGTCAGGGAGCATTATATCTGCAACAGCGGGCAGATTGGAAAGAGGTGCAGCCAGGGCGTTGGGATACAGCAATGGGCGGCCATGTGGATTTGGGTGAAAGCGTAAGCGAAGCACTCGCACGCGAGGCTTACGAAGAGATTGGATTGCACCAAGGCGCATACGAGCCGCGATTGCTTAAGAAGTATGTGTATGAAAGCAAGATAGAGCGCGAACTGGTATATATATATACTACGGTATATGACGGCGTATTGTCGCCATCGGTCACGGAAACTAAAGGCGGACGCTTTTGGACGACAGAGGAGTTGCAGACCAATATGGGACATGAAGTGTTTACACCGATGTTTGAACAAGAATACCCGATGCTGCAATCCGCTAACTGAAAATAACAAATAAAGATGACGAAGAATATTTACAGAGTGCTATTATCGCTATACATCTTTATAGCGACTACGTTGTCGCTTACTGCGCAGGAAGTGGGCAATGCGATAACTACAGATACTTTAACCATAGATACATTGCCACGGTTGCCGTGGCCACAGTCATTGCAAGTGCGGCTTGACAGCATTACAGGCGAGGCGAAGATGCTGCAGACATCGCAGATGGGACTGTTGGTGTATGATTTGACAGACGACTCAGTCTTATATGCTCGTGATGAACGTCAGAACCTGCGTCCTGCCTCCACGATGAAACTGCTCACAGCCATTACTGCCCTTGACAGGTTGGGGCGTGATTATGAGTTTCGTACGCGACTGTGTTATACGGGTACAATCTCAAGTGACTCTACACTCACGGGTGATATATATATGATAGGAGGCATGGACCCGAAGATAAGCAAGGACGACCTGCGTACGTTGGCCAGTGCCATACGCGAAGCAGGCATCGATACGATACAGGGCATGCTGTATGCTGACCGCACGATGAAGGATGCCGATATGTATGGCGAGGGATGGTGTTGGGATGACGATAATGCCATGCTTTCACCGCTGGTATATCAGCGTAAGGACAATATGCTTCGGGTGATGATTGATGTTATGAAAGAGGAAGGTATCGTGCTGTTAGGTCAAACGGGCGACAAAGCCTGTCCGAAGGGAGCGCGTACGCTGTATGAATTGACGAGACCGCTCGTTGATGTGCTCCGCCCCATGATGAAACAGAGCAATAACCTTTATGCCGAGAGCGTGTATTATCAGATAGGACTGTCGCAGGGCAAACCATCGACGGCAAAGAAGGCAAAAGCCGTAGAGGAAGTGTTACTGAAGAAAATGGGATTAGGCGATGCCATACATCGCTTTGCCGATGGGTCAGGTCTCTCATTATATAATTATGTGTCGGCAGAGATTGAAGTGGCATTCCTGCGCTATGCCTATGCGAGGAAGGAAATATACGACGTGCTATATGACGTGTTGCCGATAGCCGCCGTTGACGGCACGATAGATAAACGCATGGCAGGCACGCCAGCTGCAGGCAATGTGCGTGCAAAGACTGGTACGCTGTCAGGCGTAAGTAGTCTGTCAGGCTATTGTACGGCTCCAAACGGACACGTGCTGTGCTTTGCCATAATGAATCAGGGAGTAATGCGCACGGCAGTGGCAAAAGCCATGCAGGACAAACTATGCGTGGCGATATGCTCGGAAAACTAAGAAATAAGTAGGTGTACATAATTATTTATATGCACTGAACCTACGTCATCATGCAATACAAACATTATAAAAATAATTATGCACGCCTACTTAATACTTTTTCTTAAAAAAGCTTTGCGTCTTCAAAAAAAAATATTAACTTTGCACACGAGATTTTGTATAAAGATCAAGTTCAGCCCCAATCGTAAAGGGGAAATTTAATCATCAAAACAAGTTCGCCGCTTATGCAGTAGGCGGTGCAGACAAAGCTTATGAAAGTATTAAAATTTGGCGGAACCAGCGTTGGTTCCGTAGAGAGTATTCTAAGTCTCAAGCAGATTGTAGAGAGGGAAGCAAAAGAACAGCCAGTCATCGTTGTTGTTAGTGCACTGGGTGGAATTACAGATAAACTTATTGAGACGTCGCGTCTCGCCCTTGCCGGCGATGAGCGTTACCGTGAAGAGTATGAGCACATCGTGGATCGTCATCATAAGATGATAGACACCATAATCACTGATGCGCAGGACAGGGAACGACTCTTCAACACCGTCGATGCGTTGCTGGAGCAGTTGCGCAGCATCTATTTTGGCGTATATCTCATACACGACCTTTCGGAAAAGACGCTCGATGCCATCGTGGCATACGGCGAACGCTTGTCGTCGAACATTGTGGCTACGCTAATCAAGGGCGCACGATGGTTTGACTCACGCAATTTTATCAAGACAGAAGACAAGCAGGGACATCACGTGCTTGCCGCAGAGGAGACAAACCGCCTTGTAAAGGAAACCTTCTCCACGCTGTCGCGCATATCGCTCGTGCCTGGTTTTATAGCAAAAGACCATGTAAGCGGAGAGACCACAAACCTCGGTCGTGGCGGCTCAGACTATACCGCAGCCATACTTGCTGCCGCACTTGATGCAACAGTACTGGAGATATGGACTGACGTTGACGGATTTATGACTGCCGACCCACGCGTCATAAGCAGTGCTTACCCCATCAAGGAACTGTCATACGTGGAGGCAATGGAGCTTTGCAACTTCGGTGCAAAGGTCATTTATCCGCCTACGATATATCCCGTCTGTATCAAGAATATACCTATAAAGGTAAAGAATACTTTCAACCCCGATGCAGAAGGTACTACAATAAAAGAAAAGATAGAGGGCGACCACAAGCCAATCAAGGGAATATCATCAATCGACGGCACGTCATTGATTACCGTCACAGGATTGTCGATGGTAGGAGTGATAGGCGTCAACCAGCGTATCTTTACTTCGCTTGCGAAGGCAGGCATATCGGTGTTTATGGTATCGCAGGCTTCGTCAGAAAACTCTACTTCTATCGGTGTGAAGGAGAGCGATGCCGACGAGGCAGCCCGCGTACTCAACGAGGAATTTGAGAAAGAGATAGCCTCCGGTTCCATGTATCCCATGCAGGTAGAGTCAGGACTGGCAACCATCGCCATCGTGGGAGAGAACATGAAGCGCACACCGGGTATTGCCGGCAAACTGTTTGGCACGCTCGGACGCTCGGGTATCTCAATCATAGCCTGTGCGCAGGGCGCGTCAGAAACTAACATCTCATTCGTGGTGAAGAGCAAGTTCCTGCGCAAGTCGCTCAACGTACTGCATGACTCGTTCTTCCTCTCTGAATATAAGGTGCTCAACCTCTTCGTATGTGGTGTAGGCACGGTGGGAGCAAAACTCATAGAACAGATACGCTCTCAATCGGAGAACCTGAAGAAAAACTCTGGTCTGCTGCTGAATGTCGTAGGCATTGCATCATCGAAGAAAGCCATATTCTGCCGTGAGGGAATAGATCTTGCCACATATCGTGAGCAACTCGATACGTCAGAACCGTCAAACGCACAGAAACTGCTCGAAGGTATCATCGAGATGAATATCTTCAACTCGGTATTCGTTGACTGTACCGCATCCAAGGATGTGGCAGCGTTGTATCAGTCGCTGCTTGAGCATAACGTCAATGTAATAGCAGCCAACAAGATTGCTGCATCGGGTGATTACGACAGTTACATACGCCTGAAGGAAACAGCGAAGAAAAGCGGCGTGAAGTTCCGCTTCGAGACAAACGTAGGTGCCGGACTGCCAATCATCAGTACGATGAACGACCTCGTGAACTCTGGTGATCGCATACTGAAAATCGAGGCTGTATTGTCAGGTACGCTTAACTATATATTCAATGCTCTCTCTGAGGATACTCCGTTCTCTGAGACAGTAAGACGGGCTAAGGAATTAGGCTTTGCCGAGCCCGACCCACGTATTGACCTCTCGGGCATGGACGTAGTACGCAAACTTGTCATCCTCACCCGTGAGGCAGGCTATCGCGTGGAGCAGGCAGACGTGGAGAAAAACCTCTTTGTGCCCGATGAGTACTTTGAGGGAAGCGTAGAAAACTTCTGGGAGAAGCTACCGCAACTTGATGCAGGGTTTGAGGCAAAACGCAAGGAACTGGCAGCTAAAGGTTGTAAGTGGCGTTTCGTAGCGAAGATGGAGGTAATGAACGGTGAAGGTAATGAAAGCGCAAAGGCGGTTAAGGTACGCACAAGCGTTGGTCTGCAGGAGATACCATCCAACCACTCTTTCTACGAACTGGAAGGCAGCAACAACATCGTTACCCTTACCACCAAGCGTTATAAGGAATACCCTATGCTCATTCAGGGCTTCGGTGCAGGAGCCAGCGTTACGGCGGCTGGTGTGTTTGCCAACGTGCTGAGCATTGCAAATATATGATTTTTTCAAAACTACCATACAAGGATTAACCGATGAAAACAATAATAATACTGGGCGACGGCATGGCCGATAACCCAATAGAGAAACTTGGCGGAAAGACGCCATTGCAATATGCCAAGACGCCATACATGGATATGTTGGCGCGTCAGGGACGTACGGGCAGGTTGGTTACGGTGCCCGAAGGCTATATGCCAGGCTCAGAGGTGGCAAACACTGCCATACTGGGTTATGACCTCGACAAGGTATATGAAGGACGCGGACCACTGGAGGCTGCTTCCATAGGCTATGAGATGGCAACAGACGACCTCGCCCTGCGCTGTAACATCATCTGCGTGCGCGAGGACGGCACTATCAAGACCCATAACGGCGGCAATCTTACAACAGAGGATGCCGGTCCGCTTATCGACCTGCTCAACGAGCGTATGGGCAGCGACCGCGTAAAGTGGGTGAAGGGAATACAATACCGACACCTTCTTATAATTAAAGGAGGCAGCAAGCATATCGTATGCACTCCGCCACATGACCATCCTGATGAGCAGTGGCGACCATTATTGGTGAAGCCAGAGGAGGGAATGGCTGACTACAAGGAGGAAGGCCGGATGACTCCGCAAGAGACGGCAGACCTGCTCAATGACCTTATACTGCGCTCGGTAGAAGTGCTGGCTGATGCTCCGCTCAATGTCGAAAGGCGTAAGCGCGGTGCCGACTTGGCAAACATAATCTGGCCGTGGAGCGGTGGTTACCGTCCTGCCATGCAGACACTGATGGAACAGTATCCGCAGGTGAAGTCGGGAGCAGTGGTCAGTGCCGTTGACCTTATCCGTGGCATAGGACATTATGCCGGACTCGACATCATAGAGGTAGAAGGCGCAACGGGACTGTGGGACACCAACTACGAAGGAAAGACGCGTGCGGCACTCGATAACCTGCGCACGAAGGACTTTGTCTTCCTGCATGTGGAAGCGAGTGATGAGGCAGGTCATGATGGCGACGTGGATTTAAAGGTCAAGACGATAGAGAACCTTGACTCGCGCATGATTGGTCCGATATATGAAGAGGTGAAGACATGGGACGAACCCGTGCAGATAGCAGTGCTGCCCGACCACTATACGCCAGTGGAGCTGCGCGTACACGTAGGAGAGCCAGTACCTTTTATAATATATTATCCAGGCATAGAGGCAGACAGCGTACAGACGTATGATGAATACACCTGCGTGGATGGCGGCTATGGCATACTGCGTCTGCAGGAGTTTATGCAGTGCTTAATGCATAATTCATAATGCATAATTCATAATTCGTAATTCTTAATTAAAAACGATGAAATACTATAGTACAAATAAAAAAGCCCCTATGGCAACGCTCGAAAAGGCAGTAGTCAAGGGATTGGCAGAAGACAAGGGCTTGTATATGCCTGAGCAGATAAACAAACTGCCACAGAGTTTTTTTGATAACATAGAGCATCTGTCTTTTCAGGAGATTGCATACAACGTAGCGTATGCTTTCTTCGGCGATGATGTGGAACTTGATGCCTTGAAGCATATCGTCTATGACACACTGGCATTCGACTGTCCGGTAGTGCCAGTCTCTGACAATATCTATACCTTGGAACTCTTCCACGGTCCTACGCTCGCTTTCAAAGACGTAGGCGCGCGCTTCATGGCACGTCTTCTGCAGTATTTCCTAAAGAAGGAGGGTAATGGCTCTGAGGTCAACGTGCTTGTAGCCACATCTGGCGATACTGGCTCAGCCGTAGCCAACGGTTTCCTTGGTGTAGATGGCATCAAGGTGTATGTACTTTATCCGAAAGGCAAGGTCAGTCCGATACAGGAGTGCCAGTTTACTACGCTCGGCAAGAACATCACAGCCATCGAGGTTGATGGAGTGTTTGATGACTGTCAGGCACTCGTCAAATCTGCCTTCATGGATGCAGACCTTAACGCACACATGAAATTGACCTCGGCAAACTCTATCAATGTGGCTCGCTTCCTGCCTCAGGCCTTCTATTATTTCTATGCCTATGCCCAGATGAAGAAGCAGGGCAAGGCTGACCAGATGGTGATGTGTGTGCCTTCTGGCAACTTCGGTAATATCTGTGCGGCACTCTTCGGTCATGCCATGGGATTGCCTATCAAGCGTTTCATTGCAGCCAACAATGCCAACGACATATTCTACAACTACCTACAGACGGGCGAATACCGTCCGCAGCCATCAAAGGCGACATTGGCAAATGCCATGGATGTAGGCGATCCGTCTAACTTCGCACGCATCTATGATTTGTACAAGGGCGACCACAAAGCCATAACAAGCCTTATCAGCGGTGCTACATACAGCGACGACCAGATTCGTCAGACCATGCGTCAGTGCTATGCTGACACGAAGTATGTGCTCGACCCTCACGGCGCTTGTGGCTATCAGGCATTGAAGGACCTGCTTCAGCCAGGCGAGGCAGGTGTGTTCTGCGAGACTGCACATCCGGCAAAGTTCAAGGAGAAGGTTGACGATATCCTTCATACCGACATCGAGATACCACAGCGCTTGCAGGAGTTTATGAAGGGAACGAAGCAGAGCGTGAGCATGTCGAAGGACTTTGCTGACTTCAAGCAGTATCTGCTGTCGAAGTAAGCGAAGAAATAGAAAAATTGGATTCTATCAATTATAAAAATCAGTGGTTAAGGAATAAGACTCCTTAACCACTGATTTTTTTATGCTATCCGATTGTCAATAGCATTATTTGTCAGCTACGGGGAAGACGTAGAACTTACGTCCGGGCTTATAATCGAGCATCCATTGGTCGAGGATGATGTGGTCGTCAAGCGCGGTAATGGTGAGAGTATGTCGTCCTTTGGTCATCATCACCTCCGTCTGGCGCAGAGCCTGCTGGCGCAGTACGTTCTGCTTCCATCGCTCTGAGCGGTAAGGTTCTTTCAAAGAATACACCACAGGCTCGCCGCCATCGATGCTTACAGAATAGCGTATGTCGCCCTTATCGTTGGCTTGCGTGGGTATCAAAGCCGTGCGTATCACGGCCTTGCCGTTGCGTGAGGCATCGAAGTCGAATTGCAGCGATGCCCCTTTCTGTAGTGCTACGGCATTCATTGAGTGGCCGAGCATCTCCACTGTCTGGGCATAGCCAATCAAACGGTCGAAGGTAGAGGCGTTGCGCACCACGCAACCGTCGAGACTCGTCTCGTTGATAGGACGGCTTTTCGTGCGGCGCAGCGTTACACTGTCTTCTATGGTGAAATCCCTGAAGACGGGAAGGTCGCGCGGATTGCAGTTCATCAGTCCTCGCCACTTGCCTCCGAGCATCTCGTTATACTGTCGTGTCAGAGCCTTTATGCGCTCCTGTGCTTCGATGGCAGCAAGGGTGTCGCTCGTCTGTGCAAGCAGGTGCTTGTGAGCCATGGCTGATGCAGCCTTTACGGGGTAGATGACATGTGCAAAGTATGATGCTTGCAGGTTCTTATTCTGTGGCTGCGCCTGTTCTACGGTTCTTTCCAGAGCCTCCCATTGTTCGAGGTAACGCTCCAGTTCGCCGCCAAACTCTGTCTCGGAGAACTCCGTGCCTTGAGGCAACGACAGTCCTCTGGGGTATTTCTTCTTATCCAGTTCGGTCTGCGTCCAGCCCATAAATTCTGGTTTTCTTATGGAACAGAGTTGGTAGAAGCGTTCCATTGCGGGAGCTATGCTCGTGGCGGTAGTAGTGCCGTACTGTTGCGTGAGCCACTGCAGCAGGTGCTTTCGCAGCGATGTAGGGCCTACGCTGTTGATGTTCCAAGCCATATCCATGACGAGGGAAAGGTCGTAGGCCGCCACCTTCGGGTCGTGTACGTTGACTATCCAGATGCGTCGTGCGTTGTGGTCGTAGGCCTGGCGCAACTCGTTGTATATCAGTCCAGGCTGTGTTGTCGTCAGCCATAGATGGTCATGCGGCCGTCCCCAGTATGACAGGTGGTAATATACGCCGCCGCCGCCCTTTCGAAGCTGTTGCGTGGGGTCACTCAGTCGCGTCATGTAGCCATAGTTGTCGTCGCACCACATCAGCGTGACATCGTCAGGCACACGCAGTCCGCGCTCGTAAATCTCAAGTACCTCCTTATAAGGGATGAACACCTGCGGCACCTTGTCAACCTGCTTGTCATAGTGCTTTGCGATGAGATTGCGCTGGCAATCTATTACGCTCTGCAGTCCGTTGAACTTCTCCTCCATGGTCTTTACGCCCTCCATCGAACCATCATGTATGCCACGCATACCTATCGTGAACAAACCCTCGCTGCCGCGCATCTGTTCAAGGCGCTCCGCCCAGTAATGCTCCACCTCCTTGCGGTTGGTGATGAAATTGTAGTCGCCGCGCTTTTTCTTATCCCATTCGCCCACGTTGTTGCGCAGTAGCGGTTCGCAGTGTGACGAACCGATGACTATACCGAAAGAGTCCGCCATTTCCTTATTGCCCTTTATGGCAAAGAAAGCCTTGGAAACCTCGTGCATGGCCGGCCACATACAGTTGGCACGCAGTCGCAGCAACAGTTGGAAAATGCGTTTGTTGGCCTGCGGTCCGATAGCCTTGGGGTATTTCTTCGACGGTCCGGAAGCGTTCATATTGTCGCCCCATATGAGCGTAGAGAAGTCCTCGTCGTTGATGAAGATACCGCGATATTCCACGCTCGGTGCCTGCGTGGTCTGGAAGGCATCGTCGAGCACGAGCCGGTCGCGACGCTCCGGCACCACGTCGCCCCACCATATCCATGGCGACACGCCCGCCGAGCGCGAGAGTTCGAGCAGTCCGTAGGCCGCACCGCGCCCGTTGTTGCCAACGATGATGATGCGCCCGTTGCGCACTCCGAGATAGAAGGCATCCTTCGTGTCCATCAGTCGAGTAGAAAGCACCCCCATGCGTTGCAACAGGGTGATAGTCTTTGCATCAGCCTCGTCGAGCTGAAAGATTTCTATGCCGTTAGCCTTGCCTTGTCGCTTGCTCTTCACCACGGCGGCAGGCATACCCGTCACCGCCTGCATATCGCTTGAAAACATCTTTGCGGCTGACTCTACTACGGGCGAATGACTGCCCACGATGGTCAGACTGACGGCTCGTGAGCCGTCAAACCATGTCAAGGCATCAGCCGTGAGCCATGCGGTCGTCATGCCCAATGCCACCACTATGCGTAGCAAAATATTATAGTTCTTCATATTATCGGGTCAGGTTGGTTCTAAAAAATAGTTTTGTCATTATTATCGGGTTTATCGTGATATCCCATTGTGTGAAATCATCAAAACATAGACAAAGTTACAAATAAAATACGAGAAAAAAGCCTTTTTTGTCGTAATTTTTGCCGTAAAGCAGAAATAACGCTCCCATTGCCTTGCAATCGCTATCTGATTACCTTGTAATTGCTATCTGATTACACTGTAATTGCTATGTGATTACACTGCAATCGCATAGCTTTTACGAGGTAATTGCATAGCTATTACGATAGCACGTGAAAACGAGTGTGGTAGGCAGAGGTGAAGATACTCGGCAGGAAGAAAACAAATCAGCGAGTGATGTAGTTGTTGACTGCATCGCTCGCTGGTGTGTTTTGCATCTTGTGTATGTCTATTTACTTTATGATGTCGCAGCCCATGTATGGCACGAGCACTGCCGGCACCTTGATACCCTCCTCCGTCTGGTTGTTCTCAAGGATTGCAGCAACGATACGTGGCAGTGCGAGTGCAGAGCCATTCAGCGTGTGGCAGAGTTCGGTCTTTTTTGTTTCGCTGTTGCGATAGCGACACTTCAGACGGTTGGCCTGATAGGTATCGAAGTTGCTTACTGACGAAACCTCAAGCCAGCGTCCCTGCGCTTCGGAGTAAACCTCGAAGTCGTAGCAGATAGACGACGTGAACGACTGGTCACCACCGCACAGAAGCAGTATGCGGTATGGCAGTTCGAGCTTCTTGAGCAGTCCCTCAACGTGTGCGAGCATCTCCTTGTGCGACTCCTTAGAGTGCTCAGGCTTGTCGATGCGCACAATCTCAATCTTAGAGAACTCATGCAGACGATTCAGACCGCGCACGTCCTTACCGTAAGAGCCAGCCTCGCGGCGGAAGCACTGCGTGTAGGCACAGTTCTTGATTGGCAGGTCTTTCTCGTCGAGAATAACATCACGGTAGATGTTGGTCACTGGCACCTCGGCCGTAGGAATGAGGTAAAGGTCGTCAACCTCGCAGTGATACATCTGTCCCTCCTTATCGGGCAACTGACCAGTGCCATAGCCGGAAGCCTGGTTTACCACTGTCGGCGGCATTATCTCGGTATATCCTGACTTGCGGGCTTCATCGAGGAAGAAATTGATGAGCGCACGCTGCAGGCGCGCTCCCAGTCCGATATATACGGGGAAACCGGCACCTGTGATTTTCACACCGAGGTCAAAGTCTATGAGATTGTATTTCTTAGCCAACTCCCAGTGAGGCAGCTTAGCGGCATCATTGGCAGGGTTTGCAGTCCAGGTGCCTACGGTGTCAGTACCGTCACACTCCTTCTGGTTGCTGCGTACCACTACGTTGTCCTCGGCAGCAGAACCCTCCGGCACCTCATCGTATGGTATGTTAGGTATCTGACAGAGCAGGTTTACGAGCTCCTGTTCGGCAGAAGCCTTCTGCTCCTCAAGTTCTTTTGACTTGTCTTTCAGCTGAGCCACAGCCTGCTTTGCCTGTTCTGCGGCAGCCTTGTCGCCAGACTTCATCAGTTTGCCTATCTCTGCTGCAGCCTTCTTCTGCTCTGCAAGGCAGGCATCAAGCTCCTGCTGAGCCTCGCGGCGCTTCTTGTCAATGGCCAGCACGTTGTCAATGGCCTCGGCAGCGCCATTGAAATGTTTCTTCTCCAGTCCCTTTATTACTCTTTCTTTCTCTTCTGTAATGAGTTTAAGTGTAAGCATCTTTTATCTTTCTTTTTCTTATTTTGTCTCGTCTGTAAGTGTGTCGGGGGCGCGTCTGGTATTCCTGACAGTTCTTTTTTACTTTGTTCATCTGCAAAGTTACGTTTTTTTTGCGAAATAACCGCATAAATGATTAAAAAAAACAACTTGGGCATTTAATTTCCGTAATTTGGTTATATTTTTATTCTGGCTGACTTGTAATTCGAAAATTTTATGTAAATTTGCATTTATGAAGATAGGTTACGATGCTAAACGATATTACCACAACCGTACAGGACTGGGTAATTACAGCCGTACGCTGGTGAGGGATATGACCGCTCTGTATCCAGACGTTGAGACCGCGCTGTATGATTGTGGTACGTGGGAGCGTACCTTCCGCCTGGGACGTAAGGCAGCGAGTGAGAACTGCGTATTGTTTCATGGGTTGTCTAATGAGTTGCCGCGCGACATTGTCAAGGCCGGCATACCGTCTGTCGTCACGATGCACGACGTAGCCTGGCGCACGTTCCCTGCGATGTATAAGCCCTGGGATCGACTTATCTATGACTGGAAATACGGTTGGAGTGCGCGCCATGCCACTCATGTGGTATGCATCAGCGAGTCAACCAAGCGCGACGTGATGCGCTTCTACGAAGTGCCAGAGGAACGCATAAGCGTCATCTACCAGCCAGTGCAGCAGATTTACTACACTCCGATGCCACGACAAGAGGCCTTGCTGCTCGTGAGTAATACGTTGCCTTATCTGAAAGACCGACCATATATATTGACCGTGGGATCAATCAATAAGCGTAAGAACCTCATGGGAATGGTGAAGGCCTACGAACGTGTCAGCGGCGCGGATAAGCCTGAATTCGTGGTAGTGGGTAACGGACGAGAGTATCGACGTGAGGTTGAGGCTTATATAAGTGAACGCAATATAACTGGCGTGCATATTGAGAGTAATATACACGACGGTAGGGTGTTGCAGGCACTCTATACTTGTGCCGAATGTTTGATGTACCCCTCATTCTATGAGGGCTTCGGATTGCCTGTGGTAGAGGCATCGCTACAGGGCTGTGCGGTAATAACGAGCAATGTGTCGTCGTTGCCGGAAGCCGCTGGAGATGATGCTCTGCAGTGTAATCCTGCATCGGTTGACGAATTGGCTGAGGCTCTGCGTCTGCTGCTGAGTGACAAGCAGGAGCGTCAGCGGCGTGCAGAACTGTCACAACGCTACTGTCGTGAGCACTTTGCGCCAGAAACGCTCAGTAGGCAGATGTATGAGTTATATGAACGGCTTGGGGCTGTATAAGTATGAAGGAAAACATAAAAGATATATTATATGAGGATAAGGGTAGGGCGCAATTCCTGCGTTTCCTGCTTAACGGATGCTTTGCTGCTGCAATACACTATGCCGTGTACTGCGTCTGCCAGCTATGGATAGAGGTCAACGTGGCTTATGCCATAGGCTTTGTAGTCAGTTTCCTCATAAATTACTATACCACGTGTCGGTTCACATTCCGTAAGCAGCCTACATGGCAGCACTTCTTGGGCTTCTCTGGTTCCCATACAGTGAATTTCATGCTGCACGTGGTACTCTTCTGGTGCTGTATGCAACTGGGCGTGCAGCGTCTTTTAGCACCAGTGATTGTGATGGGCATTGCCATGCTGGTGCAGTTCTCTATACTGCGGCTGGTATTCAAAAAGAAATAGGAAAACATACATAACTCTGCATGAAAACTAAATAACAACAACATGACACAACGCATAATAATATCAGATAACCTTGAGGCTGACCTCGCGGCAGCAATAGCAGACTGCGAGCACGACCGCACCTTCGTTCTTACAGACGAGATCACGCAAAGCCTGTGCTGGCCTGTGGTTAGTGGCTTCGACTTTCTGCGTGAGGCAAAAGTGATAACCATTGGTGCCGGCGACATGGAGAAGACTCTTGACTCTGTAACTCATGTGTGGCACGAACTGCAACAGGGCGGTGCCACACGCCACTCACTGCTTATAAATCTCGGTGGCGGCATGGTCACAGACCTCGGTGGCTTTGCTGCAAGCACTTTCAAGCGTGGCATCAATTTCATCAATATACCCACTACGCTGCTCTCTATGGTGGATGCTTCGGTAGGAGGAAAGACAGGTTTCAACTTCGGCGGACTGAAAAATGAGATTGGTGTGTTTAATGATTCACGCTATGTCATACTCTCTACGGAGTTTCTGCGTACGCTTGATGACAGAAATATGCGATCGGGTTATGCCGAGATGCTGAAGCACGGGCTTATCAACCGACAGACCAAGGCTATGTGGGAGGAACTCGTGACGTTTGACATTACGGCACCTACATCTGCTGATACCAGCGAACAGCAGCAGGCTCTCAGACAACTGCAGCGTATGGTGGCAGAGTCTGTGGCTGTAAAGGAGGCTATAGTGGAAGAAGACCCACACGAACACGGCATACGAAAGGCTCTTAATCTGGGTCATACCATGGGTCATGCTTTTGAATCGTGGGCAATGAATCGCAAGCAACCAGTGCTGCATGGCTATGCTGTTGCTTATGGTATAATCCCCGAACTATATCTCGCTGTCACGAAGTGTGGCTTCCCCACGGATGTGATGCGTCAGGCTGTAAGCTACATACGCGAAGTGTATGGCGTGTTGCCGATAACGTGTGACGATTATCCTGAGTTGCTGCGGTTGATGACGCACGATAAGAAAAACGTGGCAGGGGTTATCAATTTCACCCTGCTCGGTGGTATAGGTGATATAATAATAAATCAGACTGCGACAAGGGAGGAGATAGAACAGGCACTTGATTTCTTCCGCGAAGGAGCGTAGTACAATTCTTATGGTGGCAATAGAGCCCGCCTTAATTCATAATTCGACGCGAAGATTCTCTATAGGTAGGTTTTATAGTTTAAACAGTGGTAAGTATAGAATCCACTAATACATAATTTTAGAAAAGCATGGGTATCATAAAATCAATATACGGCAAGACACCCGTATGGGGAGAGGGATGCTATTTCAGTGAGACAGCAGCTATTATAGGCGATGTTAGAATGGGTAAGGAGTGCTCGGTATGGTTCAGTGCCGTAGTCAGGGGCGATGTGGCTCCGATAACGATGGGCAACCGCTGCAACGTGCAGGATTGCGCTTGCGTGCACGTGACCAATACCACTGGTCCGACAATAATGGAAGACGATGTGACTATAGGACATAATGCTACTGTACATGCCTGCACACTGCGCAAGGGGTGTCTTGTAGGCATGGGAGCGACGGTGCTTGATGGTGCCGATGTAGGTGAGGGAGCAATAATTGCTGCCGGAGCATTGGTATTAGGAGGTACGAAGGTAGGTGCCCATGAGATATGGGGCGGTGTGCCTGCGAAGTTCATAAAAAAAGCCCCCGTAGGAAAGGCGGAGGCTTACGCTGCACACTATGCACAGTATGCGGCAGATTATCTGAAAGAGAAGGAGTGAGTGTGCTAATCAAATAAGGCTTAGTCGTCTTCAAACTTCAGACCTTCTTCTTTGTCTTTCTTGTAGTAGTCAGAGAGCATGCCGAGGAAGGTGGTAATCTCCTTGACTGCCGCTTCGGTGCTTGCACTGACCTCTTTGTGTTGTAGGCGTAGCATCATCACACCGTATAGCGCGTTGAGACATGTCTCTATCTCGCCAACGTCCTTGCTGCCCTTCGAACGCAACTCAACAATAAATGGAAGCACCTTGTAGTATTCGACACTGTAGAAAGGAAACTTGGGGGACTGCATCAGCATCTCGTGCAGTTCTGACATCTGCTGGATTACAATTTGCAATATCTGTATGTGGCCTTGCTGCGTCTTGCCTTCCTCGCGCATCATGCGTATCAGGTTGCCGTACCAGTCAATCATGTCTTCGCGTTGCTCGTCTGTCAGTTCAAAGCGTGAGATGTACTCACGCTTGATAAGTGAGAGGTCAAGGCCATAGGCACGTATGATGTCCTCCACCTGCCACATATAGAGCAGGTATTCAGCTATGTTTGTCTTGCGGAGTTGCTGTGATATAATCATTAGTATATTGAGAATAAATTAAATGCCGTACCGATGAAGATAGCGAAGGAAAAGACCATCACTATCGAACCGATGAGGCGGTTGATGATAACTATAGTGTCAAGAGAGAAAAACTCGCGCACCTTGTCAACAAGCCATGTCAGTCCATACCACCATAGCACTGCACCGCCTGCGATGCTTAGATAGCCCAGTGACATCTCAATAGGGTGATTGGGGATTACGAAGGCAAACTGAGCAAATGTAGCGAGGAAAAGAAATATAATCAAGGGATTGGATACCGTGACGAGAAATGCCGTCACGAAATTGTGTAGTAAGGTTCCCTTCTGTTTTTTCTTGCTTTCATGTATGTTCTTGCGTGGGTCACTGTTGAAACAATAAAGTCCGAAGCAGAAGAGCAATATACTGCCGAAAATCTGCAAGAAGAATTTATTTTGCGGAGCATCAATGAGTTCCATTACGAAACTCATACCGAAGCCTGTGAGCAAAGCATAGAATAGGTCGCTTGCGGCAGCACCCAGTCCGGTTACAAAACCATACCAACGGCCTTTGTTCAGTGTACGCTGTACGCAGAGTACACCTACAGGACCCATCGGGGCTGAGCAGATAATGCCCACGATCATTCCTTTTACTATTATATCGAGAAAGTTAAATGGCAGTGTAAACATTCGGCAAAGGTACTCATTTTTTTTATATTATACAAACTTTATCTGGCAAAATCTGTGTGCAGACGCTATGCTTCCCTTAATTTCTGTCTTCTAAGCAGACATCGCAGTGACCGCAATCTTCTTTTGTTTCTTCACCGAAATACTCCATGAGCATACGCTCGCGGCAGGTGTCGTTCTCGTTGATGTATTGCAGCATACTGTCAATGTGAGTTTTCATACGTTGTCGAGCATCTTCGTATATTTCGTGGCCAATCTTTATGTGTTCGGCATCGGTACGCTGTCGCAGGTATGTTATGATTGGTATCTGCCTTGGTGGTAGATAGCGTATGACGCGTCGCTGGGCGAGGGATTTTAAATCCTGATGTATCGCCTCAGTCGTCAATGCAGTCTTGCGGCATAGTAGTGAGAAATCAATGAAGGTCATGTCCGTGAACAAAGTGCCGTAGTTACGTAGTAAGGCATTTATGATTTTCTCCTCCGTGTGTGATAGGTTCAAATCGTAAAGTTCGTAACGAGATGTGGTTATGATAACACGTGCTCTGTCAGTATGGTCGTGCTCGTAATTTATGTAGCCTGCATTTTGAAGTATGGCGAGTGCATGTTCCAAGTGGGTAGGGTAGTGCTTGAAACGCCTGCAAAACTCTGACTCGTTAAATTCATATCTTACTCCCTCGCCGCAGTTTATGGCAAGTTCAAAGTAATATGCCAGATGCTCATAAACTTGTCTGATGTATTCTTTTGGAGGGAACGTTGTGTTTATTCGTTTCGTCAGAGCCGAAGTGTCAGAACCATTGCACAGCAGTACGGCATACGCTCGTTCTCCATCTCGTCCTGCACGCCCAGCTTCTTGGAAATAAGCCTCGATAGAATCTGGACAATCCATGTGTATGACTAATCTGACGTTGGGTTTGTCAATGCCCATGCCAAATGCGTTGGTGGCAACCATAATGCGTACTTCGTCTGCCTGCCATTGATCTTGACGACGTTCTTTAATAGCAAAGTCAAGTCCTGCGTGATAGAAGGTTGCACTTATGCCTTCGGCGTTTATCATGTCAGAAAGCTCTTTCGTACGTTCTCGGTTGCGTGTATATACAATGACGCTGCCATCTACGGAGTTGACGATATGCATCAACTCGCGAAACTTGTCTTCCGTGTTTCTCACCACGTATGAAAGGTTCTTGCGCCGGAAGCTCATGGAGAGCACATTCCAATGCTCAGCATCTTCTGGCTCGATGCTCAGGCTGCGTGTTATGTCCTTGATTACCTGTTTGGTGGCAGTAGCTGTCAATGCAAGGACTGGCGGTATAGTGAAATGGTCAGAGTTATTCTTGTTTGCCTGCGTATCAGCGTGGTCAAGCAGTATCTGCAGCAATTTACTGATTTGCATATATGAAGGTCTGAAGTCATGTCCCCATTGTGATATACAATGGGCCTCGTCAACAACGATGAAACACACTTTCATATAATACAATTTCGCAAGAAAAAGCTTGTTAGATAGTCGCTCAGGGGAAATATACAGAAATTTCACAGCACCAAAGATGGTGTTGTCGAGTATGCGTTGCACTTCTTTGTGTGATAGTCCTGAGTAAATGGCTTCGGCTTTGATACCTCGTTTTTTCAGATGCTGTACCTGGTCTTTCATCAGGGCAATGAGTGGAGATATCACAATGCATACGCCATCCATGACGAGAGCTGGCACTTGGAAGGTTATGCTCTTGCCACCGCCGGTAGGCATGAGTCCCAACGTGTTCCTGCCTGAGCCAATACTGCGTATGATGTCGAGTTGTATGCTACGGAAACTGTCGTAGCCAAAATAGCGTTTTAGCGTTGATAGATATGTTTCATCACTGTAATTCATAATACATGAATGTTTTTTAAGGAATGATGATGTGACGCATTATGAATTAAAATGGATATCTTCTATCTGTAGCTGTACGTTACCTCTTTTATATATGTTCTCTTCAATGGAATAAAGTATGCTGAACGAACGGCGTGACTTTATGTATCGTGCTGCGGCTGATTGCCCGAAAGCTATCCCATTCATCACTGTCGGTGATTTTGAATCAACCAACTCAAGTTTGATGTGCTCCTGATGCCTGCCTACCACCTTTGAAGTCCCGAAGTCATACACTCCATTTGTTACGAATATAGGCTTCGGGTTGCCTGGGCCGAAAGGAGCGAAGCGTTTCAAATCGTGCAACAATCGTTTGTTTATGTCGTTGAAATCAATAAGTGCATCAGCATTAAGTGTGGGTACGGTCTGTGTAGGATGTATATGTGCTTGCACGTACTCTTCAAATCGTTGTTTGAATAACGCAACGTCTTCCCATTTGATTGTAAGACCGCAGGCGTAGGTGTGTCCACCGAAGTTAATCAGTATGTCTCTGCAACTTTTTACTGCTGCGTAAACATCGAATCCCGCTACGGAGCGTGCTGAGCCCACGGCAAACTGTCCGTCGCGTGTCAGTACTACCGTAGGACGAAAATATATATCGGTGAGTCTCGCTGCCACAATGCCTATTACGCCTTTCTTCCAGTTTTCGTCATATATAACGATGCACTGTTTGTGCTCCTGCTTGTTAAGGCGAGCCACGATGCCGTTGGCTTCTTCGGTCATTTGCTTGTCAATGTCTTTGCGTTGCTCGTTGTATTCGTCAATATTCTTTGCTATGTTGAGAGCGGTTGTCGGGTCACGCTCTACAAGTAAGTCAACAGACAACTTGCCGTTCTCCATTCGTCCAGAGGCATTGATACGCGGACCAATCTTAAACATAATCTCGCTCATGCTTATCTCGCGTCCGCTGAGTGAGCAGGTCTCTATTATTGCGTTTACTCCTACGGATGGCTTACTATTGATTTGTTTCAGTCCGTGATATGCAAGTATGCGGTTCTCGTCAGTCACTTCAACCAAATCTGCAGCGATGCTTATTGCACAGAGGTCAAGCAGCGGAGTGAGTTTAGAGAAAGGAATACCATTGTTTTTTGCAAAAGCCTGCATTAGTTTGAAACCAACGCCACAACCGCAGAGGTGCTTGAAAGGATAACTGTCGTCTGTTCGCTTTGGGTTAAGTACAGCCACGGCAGGTGGTAGTGTGTCGTCAGGCATGTGGTGGTCGCAGATGATGATGTCTATACCCAGCGTTTTGGCATAGGCTATTTCCTTGTGAGCCTTAATTCCGCAGTCAAGCACAATGACAAGAGAAACGGATTGTGCCGCTGCATATTCCAGACATTTCATACTGAGACCGTAGCCTTCGTCGTAGCGGTCGGGGATGTAATATTCTATATTACTATAGAACTGTTTTAGGAATTTATACACCAAAGCTACAGCAGTACATCCGTCAACATCATAGTCGCCGAAAACCATAATGCGCTCTTTGCGCCCGATTGCATCGTTTAGACGATCTACGGCTACGTCCATATCGCGCATGAGGAATGGATTTATCAGATCGTTGAGTTGTGGACGGAAGAAACGCTTTGCTCCAGACTCGGTTGTTATTCCTCGCCTGATGAGTTGTGTAGAAAGCACAGTAGATATGTTGAGTTTAGTGCTCAACTCCTGTGCCTGTCTCTTCGTCTGTTCGTCAGCTTCGTATGTGTTCCATTCAAAATGCACTGGCTCGTATTCCTTTCTGTCTGGTAGCTTCTACTTTTTCTTAACATTGAATTTCGTTATTTTCCCCTCTGGCGTTACTTCTATCGTAACTGCATACTTTGCGTATGTCTCAAGCGAAGCCTCCGTACGCTCTATATTCTGTTCGGCATCAAATGTTGCCACGAGGTTTGCAGGGTCAGAACTGCCTTCTACTCCCTTGCTTACCTTGAAGGGATCGAGTATGTGCCAGTTCATGTTGGTTATGTCTGACTTGTATAGTTTGTTCATGAAACTTATGGCGTTCTGCTCGGCATCACTCGTTACTGTGCTGCATAGTTTCTCGTCATTATGGGCATTGATAGCTTGGAAGAAGCGTTTGCATATATCGCGTGTTGTTGTCTTCTCCTGTGCAGTCACTTCCTTGGCTTTTTTGTTGTCGAGGTATTCCTGTGCCATGGCGGCGCGTCTGCTGTCAGGGTGTATCTTCAGATATTCTGCATAGGCTTCTGGTGTACCCTTGCGGTCGGCGGTGCTGAAATCTATCGAGTCGATGAGGTCTTCGGCTTCGCCCTTGTGCAGTGACTGTGGGTGTGTCTTGATGAAATCAGCCAGTTTGCTCTTGGAACCGCTTGCCAGAGCATTGCTCCAGTCTGCATCTTCTTGCGTCAGCACGGTCAGGCGGGCATTGACAGAGTCGCGATGCTCCTGTGGTGCATCGTTAAATTCTACGAGGTAGTCTTTCAAGTCCTGCACGTTAGTACTCAGCATTGCTTCCTCATATCGTTGTTGTTCGCGCTTCTCGCCCGTAGCGTTGCTCCATAACCAGTATGCTACAATACATACTACCAGTGCTATGATAAACGACAGCATCATTATCAGTCCCTTGTTTTTCTTCGGCTCATCATATTGTGACGATGTGCCTCTGTATGGCGGAATGGTTAGAGTGTCGTCGTCGTACTTCCGCTTGTCGTCGGTTTTATTGTCGTCATAAACGTTTTCATCGTTGACGTTGCTTTCGCTTATCTCGCTTTTTGTCCCCTCGTTCTGCTCGCCAATGCTCCACTGCAGTTGCTGCTGCATAGGCTTTGCTGCAGTGTCGTTTTCTTTTTCGTCGATTGATGGCGTAGCAGCTACGTCAACATCGTTCTTGTCCTCGTTGACGATGTCGCTATTGATATTGCTATTGCTATTGCTGTCGAATACTATGTGTCTATAAGAATTGATTGCAGGATTGCCGGCAATCTTTATTCCGCAACTGGGGCATATAGCCGCCTGATCACTTACTTGGTGTCCACATTCCGGACAAGAAATCAATGCCATTGTTGTTATTTCAGAGTTATGAGTTACGTGTTGAGTTGTTATTTACGTGTTGTAGCCATGCATCATGGCTCTCCCTTGCGATGACGGAAGCGCAGTTCGCGTAGTTTATGCTCTCCCATGAAGCGGCTTTTGTCAACATAACCATTGATGCCGTGCAGGTGTCCTCTTCCTGTGTATTGCCACATGGTTACGTCGCGTCCGTCAGCCAGTACTGGCTCGCGTGAGGAATATTGCGCAATCATAAGCAG
Source organism: uncultured Prevotellaceae bacterium (assembly GCA_946534585.1). Lineage (GTDB taxonomy): Bacteria > Bacteroidota > Bacteroidia > Bacteroidales > Bacteroidaceae > Prevotella. Next base: position 9,574 of record CAMNCV010000161.1, on the reverse strand, counting down.
GTAGCGGTCAAGCTTGCCCTGAAAGTGCTTATTGTAGAAGTTTGTTCCTACATAAATCAACGGACGCTGGCGGTAAACCTGTTCAATCATGTCGAGAAACTTGAAGAGCGAATCGCAGAGAGCCTCTGTGCTGAGTCCGCCCGTCACTTCTACGTCAATCATCGGGATTAGGTCTTGCTCGCTCGGCTTACACTGAGCAAAGAAGTTGGCTACCTGCAGTTCCTGGTCAACCGTGGGGCGGTAGAAATGGTATGAGCCGACCTTCAGTCCGTAGTTATGCGCTGTAAGAACGTTGTTCTCATACGTAGGGTCTATGCGTGTGCTACCCTCTGTAGCCTTGATATATACGTAGGCCATCTTTGTGCCTGTGCCTATGGTCTCCCAGAACACCTCGCCCTGATAGTGTGAGATGTCGATTCCGTGAATATGTGAGCATGTGTCCTCACACTCGCTGTATTGTGACTGTGCTGCGGCAGTGGTTGCCATGAACGTTGCTGTAAGTGTGAGTAGGGAGTATATAGTTTGTTTGAATTTGTGTATGCTGTATATCATACGTGCAAAGTTAGTAATTTTTTCTGAGAAAAACAAATGTTTTTGTTTTTTTAATATAACGTATGTACATGTACGTATTAGATATAGGCGAAAAAAAGAAACAAGCGTTGTTTGCTTGTTTCTTTTTGTACACCCTCAGAGGCTCGAACTCTGGACCCACTGATTAAGAGTCAGTTGCTCTACCAACTGAGCTAAGGGTGCATTGTTTGTTTTGTTATTTACTTGCTTTTCGAAAGCGAGTGCAAAATTACTAACTTTTTTTGTAACCTCCAAATATTTGTCAATAAATTAACTTTGGTTAACATATGTAGGGTTTAATTTTGCTTTTGTTTACATATTGATGCTTTTTCAAAGGTAATATGTGGTGACTGTCTTAATGGTGGAAACGGGCATCTGGTTGAAGGCGCATGACTGCCAATAAGACACCAGGAAAGCCGCTCCGACGTGCTATTTCTGCACGCGTGGCGGCTTTCCTGGTTTTATTGAATAGGTTTTGTGTCATACACAGTGTATTATGTTATGCTGTGCGGCGTCGGCGGTTGCAATAGCGCTCGCACTGCATACAGATATCATAGCCTAACAGGGCTCCGAGTATGAAATCCTCTTCAGGCGACAGCTCATTTAGCGGCTTCACTACAATCATGCGGATGGCATTGAGACACTCCTCGCGTCCGAAGAACAGGTTGACGTTGTCGCCCGACAAAGGCGAGATGACGTAGTCGATACCCTGACGCTGCAGACGTTCCACGGCATAACTCATGTATTTCTTGTGGAAGGTGTAGAGCACCATACGGCGCACGCCCTTCTTGTACTCATAGATGTGGTTCATGAGTACGCGCATTGGTGCATCGGCACCGAGCAGAGCGTCATTTTGTGGTGTGTCGTGTGACTGACAGTAAGTAGTGTTGTGTGAGTTGTCGTTGTAAGGAATCATATTTTGTTATTCGCTTGTCGTTTTTATTACAGGGCTGGAGTGATGGCTGCCACCCATGTATCTATACGCTCAGGTGTCTTGCTCTCCTCATTGTCGTTGTCGAGGGCGAGACCTACGAACTTGCCGTCAACCACGGCCTCAGAGTCGTCGTAGCTGTATTCTGAAGCGTCAACAGCTCCTATGATGTTTGCGCCAGCCTGCTTGGCAGCGTTGTAAATCTCAGCCATGCCACCGCAGAAGGTGTCAGAGTAGGAAGCAGAGTCGCCGCAGCCGAAGATTGCGACGGTCTTGCCGCTGAGGTCAGCAGCCTTCAGGGTGTTCAGTCCGTCATACCAGTCGTCCTGCACTTCGCCTGCACCCCATGTTGAAGTGCCGAGAATAAGGTTGTCGTTTTCTGCTATCACGTCGGCTGTCAAGTCGCTTACGTTAATTGCCTCAGTGTTGAGTTTAGCGGCGATGTCGCCTGCTATGCCCTCGCACGTTCCTGTAGAACTGCCGAATACTACGATTGTCTTTTTCATTTTGTTTTTTTTTTGTGGATTATATAATTCCAATGTATTTTATAGAATTCGAGTACAATTGTTATCGCACGTCTCTGATTTGCAAGTGCAATGCTATCGTACGAAGCAAATAGTGCTTGTCATTCGTAAGAATGGGGCACGTCTCTGATTTGCAAGTGCAATGCTATCGTACGAAGCAAATAGTGCTTGTCATTCGTAAGAATGGTGCACGTCTCTGATTTGCAAGTGCAAAGTTACAACTTTTCCCTATTCTCCGCAATACCTAAAAATGATGATTTTATTACTGTGCAATGTTATAACGCACTCATGCTAACGTGAAAACAAAAATAAAGTAATCGCACTCTGATTACTCGGTAATCGCATAGCCTTTACAAGGTAATCAGTATGCGATTGCAGGGTAATCAGAGTGCGATTGCAAATATTTGGAAATAAGAATGTTATTACAGGCCAATCTTATTCAGGGCCTTGTTTGTAGCCTCATTTACCTTCTCGTTGGCCTTCTGTTTGGCAGCGTCAACCTGTTCGTTGGCTTTCTGCTTGGCAGCGTCAACCTGCTCGTTTACTTTCTGCTTGGCAGCTTCCTTGGTCTCCTCCACTTTCTTGTCGGTAGCCTCCTTCACCTCGCTTGCTGCCTGGTTAGCGTCAGCCTTCACGGCAGCTGCAGCCTGATTTGCCAAGTCTGCTATGCTTGTTGACTGCACGGTGTTTACTAAACCGTTGATGGTCTCATTGCCGCTTGCAATCTGCTTCACCTTGTCAGCGTTGGCGTTGATGAACTCCTTAATCTTTGAGGCATACTCCTTGGCCATAGCAGTGTCGCCCTTAGCTATGAGAGCAGCGATAGTCTGCTGTGCCTGCTGTGCCAGAGCAGTCATGGCGGCAGGGTCGTTAGCGTTGAGTTTCTCGTTAAGTTGGTTTACGAGAGCGTCAGCATCGGCTACGAGGGTGGTGTCTTGAGCGAGAGAGTCAACGAGTTCAGCGTTTTCTGCAGTCTTGTTGCCGCATGAAGCGAAGCCTATGGCAACGCATGCCATAGCCATGATGAATAGTTTTTTCATAGTTCTTTTCTTTTTAGTGGTTTGTTTTGTTAGTGATTATTCTTTATGATTATAGGCGTAATCCATAATTCATAACAGCCATCTTGTTAGTGAGTGGCAAATTATGAATTATGGATTTTGCATTTAGAGTTTATTGCAGTTCTGCCAGTTCGATGATTTTGTCAACGGCTGCCTTTAGTCCGTCGGCATTCTTACCTCCTGCCGTTGCGAAATGTGGCTGACCTCCGCCGCCGCCCTGTATGAGTTTTCCGGCCTCACGCACTATCTGACCTGCGTTCTTTCCATCCTTTACAAGGTCGTCAGAGAATGCTACGGTGAGTGTAGGCTTGCCTCCGGCTGCGCAGCCGATGGCTACGAGCAGACGTTCGGGGAACTGTGTGCGTAGTTGGAATGCCATGTCTTTTGCATTCTGTGCCTCGATGGGCAGTACTCCTGACACTACCTTTACGCCGTTGATTTCCTGTGCGTTCTTTATCAGTTCCTCCTTGAATTGGGATGCTTTCTGAGCTTTGAATTCCTCTACCTGGGCCAGCAGTTCTTTATTCTCGCTGATAGCCTTTGTGATAGTCTCAAGTAGGTTAGGGGTATTGTTGAACAGCGCACGTAGGTCGTTCATCATGTCCTGCGCACCATCAATGAGTTTCTCCACTGCTTCGCCCGTTACTGCCTCGATACGGCGAACGCCAGCGGCAACACTGCTCTCAGAAGTGATGCGCACCATGCCTATCTGTCCGGTGGCCTTGGCATGGCATCCACCGCAGAACTCTACAGAGGAACCGAATTTCACCACGCGAACCTTGTCGCCGTATTTCTCGCCAAACAAGGCTATGGCTCCGAGTTGCTTCGCCTCTTCGATTGGAGTGTCGCGAAATTCCTGCAGTGGTATGTTCTCGCGGATGCGTGCATTGACAATGTGTTCTACCTCGCGTAGCTGTTCTGGCGTGACTTTCTCAAAATGAGAGAAGTCGAAGCGCAGATAGTCAGCCGTTACCAGCGAGCCCTTCTGCTCTACGTGCTCACCGAGTACCTCGCGAAGCGCTTCGTCAAGCAAGTGCGTACAGGTGTGGTTGCTTTCTATTGCATGGCGGCGGTCTGTGTCAACGCAAGCCATGAACTCTGCCTCTGGCTGCTGAGGTATCTTGTCAACGATGTGTATGGCAACACCGTTCTCTTTCTTCGTGTCGAGTACCTTTATCTCTTCATTCTCAGATACGAGTACGCCAGTGTCGCCTACCTCACCGCCCATCTCTCCGTAGAAAGGCGTTTGGTCGAGTATCATTTCGTATGCGATGCCCTTCTTTTGCTTCACCTCACGGTATTTCACGATGTGGCAGGGGTATTCAGTATAGTCGTAGCCTACAAACTGGCTTTCTTCTGTTTCGTTCACTACGTTCCAGTCGCCCAATTTTACCTCGGCGGCATTGCGCGCACGGTTCTTCTGTTCCTGCATACATGTGTCGAAACCCTTTTCGTCAACTGTCATGCCTTGCTCGCGGCAGATTAACTCGGTAAGGTCGAGAGGGAAGCCAAAGGTGTCGAACAGGGTGAAGGCCTTGTCGCCTGCAATCTCTGTCTTGCCAGCAGCCTTTGTCTCGTCGATTACTCCCTGTAGCAGACGGATGCCGTTTTCGAGTGTGCGCAGGAATGAAGACTCCTCCTCCTGCATCACCTTCATGACGAGTTTCTGCTGGGCTGGGAGTTCGGGGAATGCTTCGCCCATCTCTTCAACGAGTACTGGCACGAGTTTGTATATGAATGCCTCTTTCTGTCCGAGGAATGTATATCCGTAGCGGACGGCACGGCGCAGTATGCGGCGGATGACATAGCCAGCCTTTGCATTCGAAGGCAACTGACCATCGGCAATAGCGAAGGCGATGGCACGCAGGTGGTCAACGATAACGCGCAGTGCGATATCCTTCTTCTCGTCGTCGCCATATTTGCATCCTGCCATATCGGCCATAGCCTTTATGAGTGGCTGGAATACGTCGGTATCGTAGTTTGATGTCTTGCCCTGCAGCGTGCGCACCAGTCGCTCAAAGCCCATGCCAGTGTCGATAACCTTTGCCGGCAGTCCTTCAAGCGACCCGTCAGCCTTGCGGTTGAACTGCATGAACACGAGGTTCCATATCTCGATGACCTGCGGATGGTCTTTGTTTACAAGCTCACGACCTGGCACCTTGGCTTTCTCCTCTGCCGAACGGCTGTCAACGTGAAGCTCAGAGCAAGGACCACATGGACCCGTGTCGCCCATCTCCCAGAAGTTGTCGTGCTTGTTACCATTGATGATATGGTCTTTCGGCAGGAACTGTTCCCAGATGCTTGCAGCCTCGTCATCGCGTGCCAGTCCTTCCTCTGGCGACCCCTCGAATACCGTAGCGTAGAGGTCTGCAGGGTCAATCTTCAGTACATCGACGATGTATTCCCATGCCCATGATATGGCTTCCTTCTTGAAATAGTCGCCAAACGACCAGTTTCCAAGCATCTCAAACATGGTGTGGTGGTAGGTGTCGTGACCGACCTCCTCCAGATCGTTGTGCTTGCCTGACACACGCAGACACTTCTGTGTGTCGGCCTGACGGCGGCACTTTGGCGTGGCGTTGCCAAGTATGATGTCTTTGAATTGGTTCATGCCGGCGTTAGTAAACATCAACGTCGGGTCGTCTTTGACCACCATCGGTGCCGATGGCACGATGAGGTGTTCCTTGCTTTCAAAGAATTTCTTGAAAGACTCGCGTATTTCTTTTGCTGTCATTATGTGTTGTTAATCTTTTTTCTTACTCGCTGTAGGGAAAATGTTCAATTTCTCTCTTGCTACGTTTGTCTATTTAATATATTATGACAATACTTGTAAGCAATATGTGTGTTCAAATCAATGCTGTTGCATTTTTTCTCTTACATTGTATTTTACGTGCAAAATTAAGGAAAAAAACTGATACTGCCAAATTTTTATTTGTTTTTCATGTTTTTCGTTGTTTGTATAATCTCCGCAAAGATACGAAAAAAAACGGTATATAGCGTAACAAGTGCTGATAATATTACGTGTTAGAAAGCCGAAAAAAGAAAAAATGTACTGTTGTATAGCCATTTTTATATTGCAAGAACAAAGAAATAAAAACTATTGTCCCTCAAACTTTTGGTCTTATCAGAATTTTTCCTTAACTTTGCAGAAGAGTAATAATGTGAATATAATAATTATAAACCCTTTAATACCTTATATAATAAGAAACAGATAGTGAGATAGAAACTTTGTGCAGATGCACGCCGAGGACTTAATCCTCTTGATTATCAATAAAGGTGGGGCTGTTGTTTCCCACTGTAACAAGAATTATTAACCCTGGCGTTGTTGCTCACAGCTTAACATATAATATACATGGACTAACAGTCCTTGTTCTCGCATTTCGAAACCGCCAATTTCAAAAACAGTAGAGAACAAGCGATTACAGGTTCACGTACCTTTACGGGGCGTGAACTGCTGACGCTTTTCATACTGTGCGGTGCTTGGCGGTACCAGAAATGCGGAAAAGCTATAAAGCAGTTCCGCCTTTTTTTTACAATTATGAAGAAATATTTACTTACACTATTATTTGTTGTCGCAACATCAAACATTACTTTAGCTGGACATTATATAAAAACTCTTAATGAAGATATTCCTACTTTATCATCTGGATTTGCTTCCCAACATGTAGATGCAGTGTTAGAAGTTCGGTCAGCAGATGAATCTTATACAGCAAGAGTAGCAGGTTCAGCAGCAGAATGAGACCACCACTACAGAGAACAAGAATGATCAAAGCGTAAGAAAAATTAGGCGTATGGCTCATTTTGCAGGATAAAATTGCGTAGTAGGACATGCTTAAGAACTCAAATCTTATTAAAATAATAAAGAAATGAAAAAGAATATATTAACTCGCGCAAGCCAGTATTCATTTATGGCACGTGCTTTTGTACTGTCTATGCTCATCGCTTCTTGTGGCGGTGATGGTGGCAATAACGACGGGAATAATACAGATGAGCCTCTGTCTGATAAAACTACACCCGTGACATTTATCATAGACAACGGACTATTCTATATGTTCGACTATTCAGGGAGTCGCTACATAGGCTCTGACACAGTTGAGATATGGAATGGACGCACAGATTTGAAAAACAATGTGGATATAGACCTGCGCCAGGGCAAACACCATGTTTTATGGATGTCAGGACTTAGTTTGTATGATTGGAACAGATACAGCGGAGAACCTTCATACATCCACTTCAACCCGAACAGTCAGACAATTACAGCTGTCGGCAAAAATCCATTGGACAGCTACGGTGTGAATTATGCAGAATGTGACGTTACGGTAAAAGAATATCTTCTGCCCAAACAAAACCTTGCTTTCAAACCCCTCACGGCAAATATCAGGGTAGAGGTGACAGACTACTCTTATGAAGTAAAGAAAGCCTTCAACAAAAGATTTGCAATAGGTGTGATGAAGGGTTATCCTTACGTGTCTTCCACGTCACTCTACGGTGATAGCTACACAATGGCTACTCCCTCTTCAGACTATAGCCTGGAACTCAATGATAATCTGATCAGTTCTATAAATTCAAAATCACCTACTGAAGCACTTATCAGTTCATATACTACTATGAAAGAATATTCATATGAATCATCATGGTTTGGTGTTGAAGAAATTTCCATAAACGTCCAGAACTCCCACTATATTCTCTGCCCGGCAAAAGGATTGGAAAATATACAGCTTACAGCAGAGGTACAGGATAAGAATGGCAATCCTATTACTACAACCGCTCTCCCCAAAATATCCCTGCGCCGTGGCTATACCACCGTACTGCGCGGTCCGCTGTTCTCAGGCACCACTTCTGACTGGATGGTTACAATGGAACCATACGAAGAGCAATGACACCACCATAAGTGCATCTTTGCAATGTGTAATTTCCTTTCGCCACCAGGCAACCATCGTGTTGCCTGGTGTTTTGCAATTATCCCGAACTTGTCAAGAAACTCCCTGATAGACATAAAACTTTCCTGTCTTGGCAAAAGCCTTGGGTTCACTTTTTGCCAGTCTTGCAAGGTCGTCTTTTACCCTGTCAGAAAGTCTTATACTATATATCATAACCGCAACGTTTCAGGTGAGTAGCCAGGTCTTCTCCTGGTAACATAACAGAATACTCTCCGCGAGCAATTTGTTCCTCTGACTCCTTAATCTTTTCCATAAACTCTTCTTTGGTCATTAGAGTTGAGTCGTTTTTCTCTTTCACCAGACGTGAGACGTATTTTGCTAAACGTCCCATCAGTTCCTTGCTGTCAGCTATAGCATCGATGTCTTGCCAAAGTTTTGCGTATTGTTTATTTAGTTGTAAGGCTGTCATAATGCAATGGATATTATGGTTCGTTCGTTGCAAAGTTACATCTTTTTTATGAAATAACTATTTGTTTCTGTCATAAAAAAAACAAACGACAAGAAAAAACATTTGCCATACTTTAAAAATTATACATACATGTATTATACATAGATGTATATTTTAAGACAAACCTAAAAACAATGAGTCCCATGTGTCATAATGATACATGGGACTCATTTGTGTTATTGATTATGGTTTTGGGGTTGTGTTGTGACAAACCTTATACCTTAATACTTTCAACGTTCTTCCGAAATTACTTGCGATAGTCGGCGAGGTCTTCGGCTGTTGCTGACATTACGAAGTCATAGTGCTTCTCTACCTCTGCGGCAACGTAGCGGGTATATACACGTGCAGACTTAGCAAAGAGTTCAGGTGCCTTAGAGGCATCGCCGATGAGCAGGAGAGCCATGATGCAGTCGGCTGCCATCTCGTAAAGGTGACGGATGGCGAAATCCTTGAACTCGTCGTCCTTCTTCTCGTTTACATATTCCACAGCCTTGTTATACTTCTCTGCCATCTTTGCCACACGTTCCTTCAATGGCTGGAACTCTGCAGCACACCAGTCTGTGGTGCCTACCTCCTTAGGAGCCTGGCCTGCCTCCAGCATGTCGGCTATTACCTGACCATAGAAACCGTTGGTGATGTAACGGCCAGCGGCAACAGTCTGCAGCTGTGTGGTACCCTCATAGATGGTGAGGATACGTGCGTCACGGTACAGGCGCTGGCAAGCATACTCAAGCATGAAACCTGAACCACCGTGAATCTGTATGCCGTCGTATGCGTTCTGGTTAGCATACTCTGAAGTCATACCCTTGGCGATAGGCGTGAAGGCATCAGCAAGCTTAGAGTAAGTCTTGCACTCAGTGCGCTCTTCCAGAGTAAGTTTTTCGCCCTGCTCCTTGCGCTCGCGCTCAATGTCCTCAAGTGTCTTATACATGTCCACATAGCGTGCTGTGGTGTAATAGAGCGTACGTCCTGCGTCAAGCTTAGCCTTCATTATGGCAAGCATGTCATATACAGCAGGGAAGTTGATGATAGCCTTGCCGAACTGCTTACGGTCCTTGGCGTATGCCAGAGCCTCGTTGTATGCCATCTGTGAAGTACCTGTT
>CAMNCV010000160.1 GCA_946534585.1 uncultured Prevotellaceae bacterium | reverse complement strand
TTGCAGTGTACTATTATAGTAGTACACCATAAAACTATTAGCTAAACAAACAAAAATACATTAAATTATGATTGAGGTAAAAGACATCAGTTACAAGTATCCGGGTCAGAAGGGCCTGGTATTCTGCGATTTCAGTCTGACACTGGAACAGAACAAAATCTACGGCCTATTGGGCAAGAACGGTACGGGCAAGTCAACGCTGCTCTATCTGATAAGCGGACTGCTGAGGCCGAAGGAGGGCAAGGTGCTCTATGAAGGTGAGGAGACACGCAAGAGAAAGCCGGAAACGCTGCAGGAGATTTTCATAGTGCCGGAGGAGTTTGACCTCCCTGCCATGTCGCTCAACGATTATGTGAAGATAAACCGCCCGTTCTATCCGAGGTTTAGCACGCAGGTGCTTGAGGACTGCCTGAAGGATTTCGAACTCACCACTGACATAAAGCTCAATGCTCTCTCTATGGGCCAGAAGAAGAAGGTGTTCATGGCCTTCGCACTGGCAACGAACACCAAGGTGATGCTGATGGACGAGCCTACCAACGGACTGGACATCCCGTCGAAGAGTCAGTTCCGCAAGGTGGTGGCACAGTATATGAGTGATGACCGCACGCTGATAATCTCCACTCACCAGGTGCACGACGTGGAATCGCTGCTCGACCATATACTGATACTCTCTCCGCAGAAACTGCTGCTCGATGCTTCGGTGGCCGACATTCAGGAGAAATACACCTTTGAATACCGCATGCCGGGCGAGATGGACGATGTCATCTATGCCGAGCCGTCGCTGCAGGGCAATGCAGTGATAGCACCGCGCAAGGCGGACAGCGCAGAGACGCAGGTGAACCTGGAACTGTTGTTTAATGCTGTAACGGAAGGAAAGATTTAGCTTCGCTAAAAGTGAAAAGTGAAGAGTGAAAAGTGAAAAATACCATGCGGAATATGTTTCGCTTCGGTAATAATAATTTTCAATTATCAATTAGTATTCGATGGTACAGTTTGATATAAAAAGGTTCGGTAGGCTGGCAAGGTGGTCGCTTACCAACGACAAGGGATATTATCTTAGACAGTTCTTGCAGCTGTTGGCGCTGGGTACGCTGGCATTCGTGTTCTTCGGAACAAATAATTTTACCCCTACTTCGTCAGACGGGTATGCGCTTTCGGGCAATTATGAAGCGTGCTGCGTAATCGTGATAATGACAATAGTTGGCTCTGTGATAATCGGTCCGTCCATGATGTTCTACAGCATGAAGGGCAAGCACGACAGGCAGGCACTTATGATGCTGCCGGCATCCAACTTTGAGAAATACCTGATGCGATATGCCAACTGGATTATACAGTTGCCGATATTTATGGCGGCATTCCTCTGCGCCGACCTCGTGCAGTATGTCGTCGCTTCTTCGCTGGGCATGAAGGATGTAGCGTTTGTGATGGAATATGTGAATAATGTAAGACACGATATATTTCCTCCTCTCGCCGAGAACAGGCTGCTGGTCATGTTGTTTATTTCGCTGCTAAGCATGCACTCCTTTTATGCATTGGGAGCCACGTTCTTCCGCAACCGAAAGTATGCGTGGGTTCTGACCACGCTGGCGGTAATAGCGCTGAGCATTGTTCAGGCGAAAGTGTTGCCCAGTTTTAATTACTCGCTGGTGTATGATGATCCGTCAAAGATTTCAAACACTTTTGTTGTGCTGACAGACGTATTCTATGGAGCATGGGCAGTATTGAACTTCTGGCTGTCATACAGGTTGTTCTGCAGAACACAGGTGAAGGGTAAGTTTGTTAATGTTTAATTAATGCACAATGCACAATGCATTATGCATTATGAATTTTAAAAAAGTATTATGAAAAGTTTCGATATAAATAGATTTGGTAGGACGCTGCGCTGGGTGCTGGCTGTCAACTACCGCACGTTGATGATGTGGTTTGCGGGTACTTTCACGGCAGTACTCATGGGTGAGATGCTGTTGAATATGATCAACAGACCTTTTGAACCTTACATTATGATAAACCATTTTTCTAGTGCAGGGTCGTTTCTCTTCATTGTGGCTACGCTCATATTGATAGGTTCCGTGGTGGCGAGTATAAATGAGAAGCGCAAGCGCACCAGATTTCTGATGCTACCGTCAACGAATGTAGAGAAATACCTCGCGCTGATAATCTATACAGCAGTTGTCAGTGTAGTAGGCGTATTCCTCGCAATGGTGCTGGGCGACTCTGTCCGCATGTTGTATTACTGGGTGAAGGAGGCCTGCGGCTTTATACCGGAATACTATGTTAGGTCCCAAGAGTTTGACAATCATGAGTTCTACTGGTATTCATCGGCAGTGCCACAGGTGTTGAAGAATGTCAGCTTCTACCATGAACAGTTCATGAAGCCGACAATGTACTGGATAATGGAGAACACTCTGACTTATACCTTTGTGGTGTGGCTGTTCTCGCTATATACACTGGGAGGAACGCTGCTGCGCAAGTATTCCTTCGTGATAACCTGTCTGGTGCTGCTGCTCTGCGTGATAGTATTCGCAAACCTGCAGGACTATTACGAATGGACGTTCTTAGAACACAGGTGGATTGAAAATGCAAACAAGAAGGGTATGCATTGCGTATATACGGAGATAGGCACGGTGCCATACGTGCTCAGCATACTGTTCCCATTGCTCACAGTGTTCAACTACTGGGCTTCATACCGTATATTCAAGGGCTTTCAGGTAATAAACCATAAATGGATAAACTTATGATATTCTCAAACGATAAACCTATATATATACAGATGGCAGACCGCCTGTGCGACG
>CAMNCV010000159.1 GCA_946534585.1 uncultured Prevotellaceae bacterium | reverse complement strand
GTAACCACCGAGAGCGCAAGCAAGAAGATAACATTCAGGAGCAACGGCACCGAGAACCTCGCCGGTACCCTTGACGTAGAAATCAGCACAGGTGGCACAGGCGAAGCCACCGTTACAGAGAATGGTAGCAACACGGTGAGCCTCGTGCCAGCAACAGGCTCAACAAGCATCGCCGCCGGCACCTACCTCATCGCAGTCCTTCCTGGCACTCTTGAAGAGGGCTTCACCATGGAGATAGATGCCGTAGAGGGCGATGACCTCACCCGCTCCTTCGAAAACAGCACCTCAGTCCTTAAACGTGCTGCAGTCATCGACATGGGTACTGCCAGCGTAGCAGAAGGCTGGACCAGCCAGACCTACCATGAGTGTACCCACACATACTCCAAAGGCGCATTCGCTCCCACAGCCAACAACGGCACAGGTGAGGAAGGCATAGACTGGGTTGACCTCGGCATACGTCTCAATGGTAAGAAAATACTCTTCGCCACCCGCAACTTAGGCGCAAGCAGTCCTGAGGAATATGGCGACTATTACGCTTGGGGAGTCACTGAGCCGTGGTGTATCGGCTATGACCAGAACGGCACCACGCTGACGGCAAGTAACGATGCAGCCTACGTAGCCCGCCACTGGAAAGACGGCAAGAGTGCAGGCTATGTATCAGACAACGAACCGTTCTACAGTGGCAGTGCATACACAAAATACACCACAGATGGCGAAGTATTAGAAGAATCTGATGATGCCGCCCACGTGCAATGGGGCGCAGACTGGCGCATACCCACCCTCGAGGAGCAGAAGGCATTGTATGACAACACCACATCAACTTGGACTAATAACTACAACAACACAGGCATAGCTGGCTGCATATTCACAGGCAAGGGTGACTATGCAAACCGTTCCTTGTTCCTTCCAGCTGCTGGCGACTTCTGCGGGACGCAGCACTATCCCTCCCTCGGCGAATACTGGTCAAGTACGCTATCCCACAGTACGCTTGGTTATTTTCTAGAATGTCTCGAACTGGAAAGTCTCGAAGGAGCTGACTATGTCTATCTGTATTGCATCATGGATCGTAACGTCGGTCTAAGTGTGCGTGCTGTACGTGCTGTCCCAGAATGATGCACTACTCCGCAATACATAAGACGGCGGTATGACATACAGAAAAATGACAGTTTCCAAACTACGGAAACTGTCATTTTTATGTCTTAAAGCCTATGCATTACATATAGTGTTGTAATATGATAGCTTTTACAATGCCTTTGGAGTAGGATTGCTTTCAGACGGTTGCGTATGCGCTTTTCAAATACCTATGGATTGCATTACGAGTGCGACGGTTTCGTTTATCTTGTCTTCGTCCTCCATGCATGGAATGTCAATGACATGGCGAGCCTTGAGGTAGAATTCCTCACGCTTTGCAAGCTGCTCCTTTATGAAAGCGAGCAATTCCTCGTCGTTCTTGCCTTGCAGAAGCGGGCGTATGCCCTTGCCCATCTTCAAGTGACGGAAAAGAACCTCGGGCGTTGCACGCAGGTAAACCACATTGCCACAGCTGTTCATGTAGTCGATATTGTCGAAGAAGCATGGCGTACCGCCACCGCATGATACTACCACGTTTTCAAATTCGGCCACCTCATGGAGCATACGTCGCTCGATGTCGCGGAAACCCTCTTCTCCATTTTCGGCGAATATATCAGGCACACGCTTGTGCATACGCGTTTCGATATACCAGTCGAGGTCGTAGAAGGTTACGCCAAGTCGTTTTGCCAACTCCTTGCCTACGGTCGTCTTTCCGGCTCCCATGTAGCCGATGAGGATAACGTTTTTCTGGTTCATAGTTACTTGTTAACTATTTTCATGCACTCTTCGTATGTCAGTTCGGCTGCCTTCTCATGCAGGTTCTTCGGCAAACGGTAGTTCTTGCCGTCGTAGGCTATATATGGTCCGTAGCGGCCGTTCATCACTTCGAGCTTTGGATCTTCCTCAAATTTCTTGAGGTGACGTTGCTGCTCAGCCTTTTGGTTGGCCTCGATGAGTTCGCGGGCTTCGTCGAGCGTGATGGTCATAGGGTCTTTGTCCTTTGGTATTGACACATATTTCTTCTTATGCAGTACGTAAGGACCAAAGCGGCCTGCACCGACGGTGACGACCTCGCCATCCAGTTCGCCGAGCGTACGTGGGAGCTTGAAAAGTTCAAGGGCTTCGTCAAGTGTTATGGTTTCTATAGACAATGATTTAGGCATCTGCGCAAAACGCGGTTTCTCCTCATCATCGGCGGTGCCAATCTGCACCACAGGACCATAGCGCCCAATCTTCACGGACACAGGTTTGCCCGTCTTCGGGTCATCGCCGAGTATTCGCTCGCCGGCCTTATGCTCGCTGCGTGTCTTTATGGTCTTTTCCACCGTAGGCTCAAAATCCTTGTAGAAGGTCTTGAGCATCTTGTGCCAGTCTTCTTTTCCTTCTGCTATAGCGTCGAAGTCCTGCTCTACGTTGGCGGTGAAGTTATAGTCCATTATTGACGGGAAGTGCTCCATGAGGAAGTCGTTGACCACTGTGCCTACATCGGTAGGAATTAGTTTGCCTTTCTCGCTGCCAGCCATTTCCTTCTTTGTCTTGGTAGTGACCTGCTGACCGCTCAGTGTGTCAATGGTGTATTTACGTTCCTCACCTTTCTTGTCGCCCTTTACAACGTATTCACGCTGCTGTATTGTTGAAATGGTAGGAGCATAGGTTGACGGACGACCGATGCCCAGTTCCTCCATCTTGTGTACGAGTGAGGCTTCAGTATATCGTGCCGGTCCTTGCGAGTAACGCTCCGTGGCGGTGATTTCCTTGCGGTTGATGACCATGCCCTCTTTCATACCCTGTGGCAACATTCCGTCGTCTTCCTTCTGTTCGTTGTCGTCATCGCCAGAGCTTTCGCGATAAACCTTGAGGAAACCGTCAAACTTCACTACCTCGCCCGTAGCGACAAAGGAATTTCCAGAACCTGAAATCTTAATCGTTACAGTAGTTTTTTCGAGTTCGGCATCAGCCATCTGTGATGCAGCCGTGCGCTTCCATATCAAGTCATAGAGGCGTTTCTCCTGTGCAGTGCCGTCAATAGCCTGCTTTTCCATATATGTAGGGCGGATGGCCTCGTGAGCCTCCTGCGCACCCTTGGTGTGGGTGGTGAAGTTGCGTGGTTTGCTGTATTGCTCGCCATACAGGTTGATTATGGCCTCCTTGGCGGTGCCGATGCAGAGTTTTGACAGGTTCACGCTGTCTGTACGCATGTAGGTGATGTGTCCGCTTTCATAAAGTCGCTGTGCAACCATCATCGTCTGGCTGACAGAGAAGCCCAGTTTGCGTGCAGCCTCCTGCTGCAGTGTTGATGTGGTGAATGGCGTAGCCGGTGAGCGCTTCAGTGGCTTCTTCTGTATGGAGCCGATGGAGAACGTAGCATCCTTACATTCTTCGAGGAAAGCCAGAGCTTCTTCGTGAGTAGAGAAACGCTTGTCGAGCTCGGCCTTCATCTCGGCATCATCCACTGTAAACACTGCCGTCACGCGGAAATATGGTTCGGCATTGAAAGCCTGAATCTCGCGTTCGCGCTCCACAATCAGCCTTACTGCTACCGACTGTACACGCCCGGCAGACAATGACGGCTTCACCTTTCGCCACAATACCGGCGAAAGATTGAAACCGACCAGACGGTCGAGCATACGTCTGGCCTGCTGAGCATTGGCCAGGTTCATATCTATGTGTCGTGGTTGTTCTATCGCTGCCAGTATGGCGGGCTTTGTTATCTCGTGGAACACTATACGGTTAGTGCTGGCTTCGTCAAGTCCCAATACCTCGCAAAGGTGCCACGAGATGGCCTCTCCTTCGCGGTCTTCATCGGAAGCCAACCATACTTTCTTTGCTTTCTTTGCGTTGGCTTTAAGGTCAGCGACGACCTTGCGTTTGTCGTCGGGTATTTCGTATTCTGGCTCAAGGGTCTTGAGGTCAATGGAAATCTCCTTTTTCTTCAAGTCGCGGATGTGGCCGTAGCTTGACATTACCTTGTAGTCCTTGCCAAGGAATTTCTCAATCGTCTTGGCCTTTGCCGGACTCTCCACTATAACTAAGTTGTCTTGCATAATGTAATTCTCTGAATTTGCGTGCAAAATTACAAAAACTTTTCCTACTACCTTATTATATATATGATATTTTTATTTTTTTAACAAAAAAATATTCCCATCCCTGCATTGGGTGTGTTATATCTGACAGCGTATTGTCCTTTTAGTGACGACACGTGGTTGCGAAACGTATTTTACTGCCATTTCCTTGCGATGGAAATCACGAAATATGTTTTTATTCCGAAATATCGTAATTTTTCGTCGTTTTGCTAATGTGTTGGTATAGTGTGGTTTATGTGGAATTGTGATGCTATTGGCCGTCTGTAATCTTGTAATCAGATAGCTTTTGCCTTGTAATCAGATAGTATTTACCGCATGATAGGTATCTGATTACGTGTCGAAAACAATGTTTTAGCCGTGGAATCGCTATCTGATTACAATGGAAATGCCCCCGGAATGACACCGTAAGGCATCATCCCAGGGGCAATTTAACATTCATTTACTTCTCTTTTGCGATTTCAGACAGTGATGATTTGTGCGCAAATTGATGACGGTATGCAACCGTGCGACTATGTTCAGACGCTCTCCAAAAACTCTGCTATCTGCTTCTCGCTTACGTCGCCCATGGCATATTCACGCTCAGCATCGCGGCGGATGGCATCCTTCCACTCCTCGGTGGCCTCGTCATTCTCCGCCTCGTTGTCGTCATAGCCTTTCCATTGGGCGTAACTGTCGTAGATGTCGCGGAAGCGTGATTCAAGCGTTTCGATATTGTCGATGTTGCCTGTGAGCACGTCTTCCTTGATTTGCTGCACCGTTTCTACAGGTGCAAGCAGACCGAGCATGTCGGTCCACTCCACGGTGCTCATGCTGCCGTCATACATACGCAGAGCCATGTCATAAAAATACATTCCGCGGTGCAGTGCTGCCGAACTGATGGTAAATCCTTTGCATGAGTATTCCTCCGCATCAACCCCTTGCTCTTCCTGCAGACTATCAAGGAAGCTCGCACCAGCCTTTATACGCTCTATGACGTATGGCGAGAGCCAGTCGAAGTTGATCAGTGACTTACGTCCGTCCTGCGGACGCTTGTCGCGCTTTGGCCATTTTGTCACATCGCGATATGTTCCAACGGTACACAGGTTTTGTCCTGGCATCACACTCGTCTTCCTGCCGTTGCCTATCACGTAAGAGAAAGGTAGCATCGACGTGTCGGGATGTGTCTCAATCTTTCCCATCGCCATGGAAAAAGCACCGATATGTGCCGGCCAGAGTATGTGGGCACCGCTGGCGGTCTTTGCTCCGCGCTCCATCGTGCCGTAGTGTATTGGCCCCATCTTGTAGGCGTGGTTGGAGAAGTTGGTGCCGGAGCCTGCATTATAGAAAGAGTATTCGCCTCCGATGAGCAGTGACGATTTGTGGTGGCTCACGGAGAAAGGTCCGCAGAGCGCAGCGCAAGACTCTCCGTTGTCCATGTGTGAGTTGGCGAAAAACAGTGAATTTTCCGAGGTGAAGCCTCGTCCTACGTGGCAAGCCTCGCCTACGAATGAGTCATATAGGCGTGCTCCATCGACGATGGTGGCACCAGCCTGTACTATGACGTTTTCCATTATCACGTCATCGCCGATGTATATCGTGGCATCGGGCGTAGGACAGAGCGTGCAGTCGATAAGTCGCGATGCGCCGCAGAGCTCGCAGCCGTCGCCTATGCTTACGTTGGTAAGTTCGCGGCAGTCGGTGATTGTCACGTCATTGCCTATCGTGGTGCATGCGGCCACGTTCTCGCTGACGTACTTTTCTACCATCTGGTGCAGGCGTGAGAATAGCTGTTCATCGTCGCAGGAGCGCACCATGAGTGCTGCCGTCTGTGATGTGAGTGCACCGTAAAGTATCACATTGCCGTCGCCAGCCTCGTTTTTTACGCTCACCGTCACACCTTCGCCAAACGAGGCACCGTCCGTAGTGCGTATGATGCCTATATTCTCCATGTGCACGCCGCTGCCGATGCGTATCTCGCCATCGAAACTTACGTTGCGTATGCCGTTAGCGTCAAACCCCTCGTCCACGCTAATCATTTCCCAGTTGCTGCAGCGGCAGCCCTGTTCGCGCAGCCGTGCGGTCTCGTCAAGAGTGAGTTGTCTGTACATTGTGTCTTCAGTATGTGGTTATGTATTAACGATGCAAATTTACATATTTTTTCTGAATTACAAGCCCATGTGGTTGAAAAAAATACGAGCAAATGTTATCGGCAGTCATTTTGCCTGTGCTTTTGCGCACAATTAAATTTGCAAGAATGGATTTTTCTTCGTAACTTTGCACGACGTATAACAACAAGAACCAACAACGTATGGCAAACACTGACGAACAGTTTAAGCAGGCCATGATGCTCTGCCGCGACATATTCCAGAAGAAGCTCTATGATTACAAACCATCGTGGCGAATGCTCAGACCGCAGTCGCTCACTGATCAGTTATTCATAAAGGCCAAGCGCATACGTACGCTTGAAGTAACAGGTGAATCGCTTGTAGGCGAGGGCATACTGCCTGAGTTTATGGCACTCATTAACTATGGTATTGTGGGGCTGATACAGCTTGCTCGCGGCTATGCTGACAAGGTTGACATGAGCAACGATGAGGCTATGGCTCTGTATGACGAGTATGCCGCTGAATGCCTCAGCCTGATGCAGAAGAAAAACCATGACTATGGTGAGGCATGGCGCGATATGCGTGTGTCATCATATACTGATATTATACTAACCAAGCTTGAGCGCATCAAGGAAATCGAAGACAAGAACGGTCAAACCACCGTAAGCGAGGGAATTGACTCCAACTATATGGACATCATCAACTACTCCGTCTTCGCCGTGATAAAATTGACATAGAAAACCACTGTAATCCCCCCATATCGACATACTGGTTTTGTTATTTGCACAATGCAAAGTTGCGTTTTTTTTACGACACACGCAAGTAAGAAACACCAAAAACGAATGTTTTCCTTGAAATTATTTGCCCACGTGGTGAATAATGTGTAACTTTGTACTCGGAAAGTTACACAGATGACGAAACATACCAGACTGGAAATATTATCGGCAGTACTCGTAAATGTAGCCCGCGTCGTAGTAGGGCTTACGTTCGTGTTCTCAGGTTTCGTAAAGGCCGTTGATCCATTGGGCACGGTGTATAAACTACAAGATTATGCAGAGGCTGTGGGTTTGGCGGGTCTGTTTCCTGAATGGATGCTGACGGTCGCCTCCATAGCATTGTCGCTCACGGAGTTCCTGCTCGGCATAAGTATGCTGTTTGCCATGCAGCGCAAGAGTACTACAAGGCTTTCGCTCGCATTCATGCTCGTGATGACGTGTCTCACGGTGTGGATATATGCGGCTAACCCTGTAAGTGACTGTGGCTGTTTCGGCGACGCCGTGCGTCTGACCAATGGCCAGACGTTGCTAAAGAACGTGGTGCTGACGGCGCTCTGTCTCGTGACGGTGTGTTGGTGGCAGCGTATGCCTCGGCTTATCAGCCACGCCAACCGCTGGATAGTATTCAATTATTCTACGGTGTTCATCATTGCAGTGGCTGCATGGTCGTTATACTTCCTCCCGCTGTTTGACTTCCGCCCATATCACATCGGGGCCAATATACCAAAAGGAATGGAAATACCTGAGGGCGCAGAACAACCGGAGTTTAAGACTACCTTTATCATGGAGAAAGACGGTAGGCAGCAGGAGTTCTCGTTGGAGGAATATCCCGACAGCACATGGAGGTTCGTGGATTCAAAAACTGAGTTGATAAAGCCAGGGTATGAGCCACCCATACACGACTTTACGATACAACGTATGAGTGATGGGGAGGATATCACCGACAGCATACTCTCTGCACCAGGCTACACTTTCTTGCTTATAGCACCGCATCTTGAGACAGCCGATGACACAAACTTCGGTCATCTCAACGAGATATTCGATTTTACGCAGGAGAAAGGCTATGGTTTCTTTTGTCTGACGGCGAGTACGGGAAAGTCCGTGGCTCACTGGGCTGACATCACTGGGGCGGAGTATTCCTTCTGTAATACCGATGAAACGACGCTCAAGACTATCATACGCAGCAACCCAGGTTTGATTCTTCTTAAGCAAGGCACGGTGGTAGGCAAGTGGAGCCATAATAGTCTGCCTGTGGAGGAACTGAGAAAAGATGGAGTGATTACAACGCAATCCAGCTTCTTGCCACAGGAGGATGTAACGGGACGTAAGGTGGCAAACATCATGATGTGGTTCGTTTTGCCACTCATGGTGCTGGTAATCATTGACAGAGTATTCAACATATTTAATCATTTTACACATAAAAACAAAAAAGAAAATGGCAAAGAAAATCGTAGCAGGCAACTGGAAGATGAACAAGAACCTGCAGGAGGGCGTGGCTCTCGCCAAGGAACTGACAGAGGTAGTAAAGAATCCTAATTGTGGTGTAATCATCTGCACACCATTCATCCACCTCGCAAGCGTGGCTGAAATAGTAAAAGGTTCTGCTATCGAACTCGGTGCTGAGAACTGCGCTGACAAGGCTTCTGGCGCATACACTGGCGAAGTGAGTGCTGAGATGGTTAAGTCAACTGGTGCACAGTATGTGATATTGGGTCACTCTGAGCGTCGTGAGTACTACAACGAAACTCCTGAAATTCTGAAGGAGAAGGTACAGTTGGCTTTGGCTAATGGTCTGAAGGTAATCTTCTGCATAGGTGAGTCACTGGCTGAGCGTGAGGCCAACAAGCAGAATGAGGTCGTTAAGGCTGAGTTGCAGGGTTCTGTGTTCAATCTGACCGCTGAGGAGTGGAAAAACATTGTCATTGCCTATGAGCCAATCTGGGCTATCGGCACAGGCAAGACCGCTACCGCTGACCAGGCAGAGGAAATACACGCTTATATCCGTTCTTGCGTAGCTGAGGTCTATGGCGCAGAGGCTGCTGCTGAGACAACGATCCTTTATGGTGGCTCTTGCAAGGCTTCTAACGCTCCTGAACTGTTCGCTAAGCCTGATATCGACGGCGGTCTCATCGGTGGCGCATCACTCAAGGCTGCAGACTTCAAGGGCATCATCGATGCTTGGGGATAATCTGCTTCATGAATTATAACTCAACAGAATAACGAAGGGTGAATAGTGAATAATACATTTTACATATAAAAACAGAAGACACATGGTTGTTATGAATACACATACTTTACTCATAGGACTGCGCAATACTGCTTTGCGTAATTTGTATTTTTCACTATTCACAGTTCTTTGTTCACTTTTGTGTTGCAACACAGCACAGGCACAGACTTTTACTGACCGCCTTCGCCAGTATGAGGACGGAAGGGGACGCGTGACTATTACGCAGTCGGCGGAAATAGAAGACCTCGTAAATAATGCAGTGCTCGTACCTCAACAGGCGAAACCTACTACACAACAGCCACAAGTGCAGTCGCAGCAACATCCAGTGCAACAGCAACATCAGCAAAACCAAAGCGTTCCGAGTATTCCGAGAACTCCAAGCACCACGACTGCACCTACTACCCCAAGCCAACCGAATACCGTTAAGCCCTCGCCCTCTACTACGACACCTTCTACTACGACACCGTCAGGGTCTGCTACAACCTCTAATAACAAGCCGCAGCAGCAACCTACAGAGGCGGAGGAAACAACAATAGATACCAGTAAGAAGGTAATACGCGGTGGCAAGAAGGTGCAAGGCTATCGAGTACAGGTGTTCTCAGGTGGCAACTCACGCGCTGACCGTCAGAAAGCGGAGCGCATAGGTTCAACCATGAAATCGCACTTCCCTGACCAACCAATATACGTTCATTTCTATTCCCCATCATGGAAATGCCGCATAGGTAACTACCGTACCGTAGAGGAAGCTCGTCTTATCCTATCGCAAGTAAAGCAACTGGGCTACTCAAGTGCTTGCATAGTCAAAGGAACCATTACTGTAGGAAACTAAACACGTACAACCATGGCAACTAATAGAACCCACCTTTAACAAATAGCCAAAGAAAACATGAAATTCATATCTTGGAACGTTAACGGTCTGCGCGCCTGCGTCGGCAAAGGCTTCAACGATACATTCAATGCGCTTGATGCTGATTTCTTCTGCCTGCAGGAGACGAAGATGCAGCAAGGACAACTCGACCTTGAGTTCGCAGGCTACGAGTCATATTGGAACTATGCGGAGAAGAAAGGCTATAGCGGTACGGCTATCTATACTAAGCACAAACCACTAAATGCATACTATGGTATGGGCACAGTAAATAGTGATGGCAGTATATCCTATGAAGCAGAAAATATACACAACCATGAGGGTCGAGTGATAACGCTGGAGTACAGCGACTTCTATTTCATCACGGTCTATGTGCCTAATGCACAGGACGGCTTGCGTCGTCTTGACTATCGTATGCAGTGGGAAGACGATTTCCTTTCCTATATATGTGCATTAGACAAGCGTAAGCCTGTAATCTTCTGCGGCGACCTTAATGTTGCTCATAACGATATAGACCTGAAAAATCCCAAGACTAATCATAAGAATGCAGGTTTTACTGATGAGGAGCGTGGGAAGTTCTCCGCTCTGCTTGCAGCAGGTTTCAAGGACACCTTCCGCACGTTGCATCCTGATGAACAGACATTCTCTTGGTGGTCATACCGTTTCCATGCCCGTGAGAAGAACGCAGGCTGGCGTATTGACTACTTCATAGTGTCAGAGCGACTGCTACCGCAGGTGCAGTCAGCCAGTATCCATACTGACATCATGGGTTCAGACCACTGCCCTGTGGAAATCATAATAGATTTATGACAACGGCAAAACAGACAACATAAAATAAAAACAAGCATAATAAAAGAGAGCCTTCCCAATATTACTGGTAGGCTCTCTTCGTTTTTTATCCTGAATATTTTCCCTTCTTTATTACTTCTTTACTTCTTTACGTCGCCCATATAGTAGCTGACGTGCGGTGGCTGATTGTAGCTTACATTCTGCCATGCTACGCTCATGCGGTAGATATGGTCGTGCATCAAGGTTGTGATGCGGTAGTCAGTGGGTATATTGGTGGTAAAAATGTTAAGATGAGAGCGGTCAGAGGCATCGTAAAGGATTATCTCCTCGCGCCAGTCACCTAAGAGGTCAGCCTGCAAGCAGGGTGTAGCCTTGGTGCCATTGCATGATGCCGAGTTGCCCCAGTCGCTGAGGTTCTCCTTTCCGCTGATGCTGACGTGGTCAACACCGGAACCATTCCACTTCGCTACGTAGTAGTCCTGACGACGCTGTTGCCACTGACCTTGCTGCTGCATACGCTGGCGCAGGCTGTCACGCTGCATACCTTCGCCACGCTGCGAACGGTCGCCTCGCTGCCCAAACTGAGAGCGGTCGCCTCGCTGACTGCCATTCATGCTGTGCTCGCCATTGCCACGACGCTGACCTCCGAAACCGTTACGGGTGCCACGGTTGCGCTGACGGTCCTCTGTGCTGTTGCCCCAGGTACCGGGTCTGGTATTCCTGCCGCCGTTGCCTATGAGTTCATCCTGCAAGTCGCCATCCCAATAGATGCGGAAATTCTGCGGGGTCCACCCCTCAGTCTCTGCAATCACGTTGCCTTTAACGTCATAAACCTTCTTCTCTGCCGAGCACCAGAACTCGCTACCGCGGTGCGTAGGGTCAATGTCAGCCGATATGCCGCGCCCTGTGTCCTGTTTGTCATACGAGCGGAAGAGCACCTCGCCCGTCTTTGCATCACGCAGATTTGCTCCGTAGGGCCTTGTTTCCAGTACCATATAATACTCCAATCCAGGACGGTCGGGGTCGAGATCAGACAAGTGGAAGGCATCGCCATGTCCGAAACCGGTGCTATAGAGTAGTGAACCGTCATTGTTGATGGCAGCCGAACCGTATGTTATCTCGTCGCATCCATCGCCATCCACATCGCCCACGGCAAGTCCGTGAGCACCCTGTGAGTAAGCCGTGGCGGTCAGTCCGTGAGCCTCGTTGATGGTTTTTCCGTCAGCATCAGTCACTATCCAGTCGTTAGGCGTAAGGCTCTGGTGTAGCCAGCGCGTCTTGAGTTGCGTACCATCGAAATCTACTGCCCACAGGTAAGAGCGTGTGTAATAGCCACGACACATCACAGCCGAGGGATTTTCCTTCTCACCCCCCAGGAAAGCCACACACGCCAAGTATCGCTCGCCGCGGTTGCCGGGGTTATGGTCTCCCCACGCCTCGGTGGCATATTCAGGTGCTCCGCCTACGCCGAAGGCACGGTTAGGATTGTAATATATAGTGTGGATGGCGTGACCATCCTTTCCGCTGAACACGGTCAGGTATTCAGGGCCAGCCAATACGTGGCCGTTGGCGCCGCGATAGTCAGCCTCATTGTCAGCGTTTTTTATCTCGGGGTCGGTAGCAGCCTCAGTGACATAGTTGCCCTTGCCATCTTTTGAGCCAGGGGCAGTCTTGCAAATCAGTTCGGCTTTGCCGTCGCCATCGAAATCATATACAAGGAACTGCGTATAGTGGGCACCGGCACGAATATTCTTGCCCAGCGACACGCGCCACATCAGTATGCCCTCTGTCTTGTAGCAATCAAGGAAAACCTCGCCAGTATAGCCCATGTGAGAGTTGTCGTGAGAGTTAGAAGGGTCCCACTTCAGTATTATCTCATAGTCGCCGTTGCCATCAACATCGCCGGCAGAGCAATCGTTAGGCGTATAGGAACAAGTCTGCCCATCGGGCATGGTCTGGTCAAGCGGACGAATCAGCGGCACTGACATGTAAGGCTTAGACCACGCCAATACCTCGTCGCTGGTCTCGACGACACTGCCGCCCACGATGGTCTGTACGGAATAGCGGCTCTGCACCGTGCCTTCTGCGTCAGTGAAACAAGTGGTAGAACTGAGATTGTCGGCAATAACCTCGCCGTCACGCATCAGTCGGAAGGTAGTCTGCGGACTGTCAGTAGCGAGGAAACGCCAGCTGATGAAGTTGCCCTGCTTTGCGGGCACAGCCACTACTCCGCGCGATAAGCGCTCGATGTAAGTCACGGCCCTTGCAGTCATGGAGCAAAACACGGTAAACAGGAAGCACAGCATGGGTAGTATGCTGCGTTTTAGTGATGTTGTTATCATGTCAAATTGTTTAGTTGTGCAATATTATATAATGGACGCGCGCGAGAGGAAAAGGTTTAATCAGTATGGCAAGAAAATGAGAAAAACTTTTGCTCCTATGTCCTGCCATTGCAATCGCTATGCGATTATACTGTAAAAGCTATCTGATTACCATGTAATCGCATAGCTTTTACGAGGTAATCAGATAGCTTTTGCAGCGGTAGGTGTAACGCCTTGATTTATAGTCTTGTAATTATGCCTTGCCACTTATGCGGCGGGCGTAGTCGATGCTGATATAGTTCTCGATGGACTGACATACATGAGAGGAGAAACACTGTGCCATATCAATCAATCTACCGAACATACTCTCATCGGCAGAGCGCAGCATTTCAGCGCTCTTGATGCCATTTTGCAGGATGGCATAGCAGAAGCCGGCATTGAAATTGTCGCCGGCACCGATGGTACTCACCGTCTGTATGCTCTGGGCTGGATACTGCGTGCGGAAATGTGGAGTGAAGACCTGGACGGGACGGTCAGCATCTGTATATATAAACAGACTGCACCTGCTGCCTACGTGTTTCTCGTACACCTCCTCGGCACTGTCGCAGCCGAAAAGCAGTTGGAAGTCCTCGTGCGACCCTCTGACCACGCTTGCAAGGCTCATGTTCTCAATCAGCCGCGGCATCATCTCTGGTAAATCCGGCAAGTGAGAGCTGCGGAAATTGATGTCGTAGTAGATTATGGCATCGGCAGCTACAGATTGCTCAAGCATGGCCTTCACATAGTGGCGCACCTTGTGGTTGACCGCGAAGAAAGAGCCAAAGAGCAGGCAGTCGCCCTTGCTTACCTCAGGCAGCTGCAGTGGCATGGAAAGAGCATCGTGCATCTTATAGAATTGGTAATCAGCATCGTTGCGCTCGTTGAGGAAAGCCAGAGAGACGTGTGACTGCGTGCCAGGACTACGATAAACATAGTCAGTCTGCACGCCGTTTTGCTTCATGAAATCAGTGACTATATCGGCCACTCTGTCGTCGCCCACCTCCGTACACATCAGACATGGTGCACCGCAACGCCCCAAGGATATCAGGGCATTGAAGGCAGAACCGCCCGGTACTGCCCTTACAGGCTGATTGTCGCGAAAGATTATGTCATATACTGTCTCTCCGAGACCTATGATTTTCTGCATGGTAGTGTAGTGTATGTTAGTTATCTTCCCGTCTGTCGGATTATCTCAGCCACGTCATCGCAGAAGCGTTGGTTGCTGAGCATCTGGTCAATGGTGAGGTGCATGCGGTAGCGCCAGTAGTGATGCGGGTTGGCTGGTATGTTGATGCGCTCCGCATAAGGGTCAGGGTGGCGCAGTTCCTCGCTGATGGCAAGCCAGTCTTGCAGCGACATGACGGCAAGCATCGACTCAGCCAGGAGGTTGCGGCTGATGATGTCACGTGCCAGCCACGCTGGCAGAGGGTGGGGAGCCTGGTCGCGGCGTCCGAGCATCTGCGAGTAGTAATCCTGTGCCCGTGTTTCGTCTTCATCCCACCATTGGCGCAGTGGTGCCATGTCATGGCTGTCAATGATGCATACAGAGCGATATGGATAACGCTCAGGATTGCCAAAGCGCACTCCATACTCCTTAGGCATAGACTGCACCTCGAGCGACAGTATGCGCAGGTCGTTCATCACCGTGGGTACGCATGATGGTATCATGCCAAGATCCTCGGCACATACAAGCATGCGGGTAGCCTCGACCAGTCGCGGCAACTTCTTCATTGCCTCGCGCTGCCAGTGCTGCGTGTTGCGATGATAGAAGTAATCGTCATACAGACGGTTGAAGCGTTGCTGCTCCTGTTGCGTGAGCAGCATCTTGTAAGTATAGGAGTGCTGCGCTGCAATGCGCGGATGGTAGAGCGATGGGTTCTTGTGGTCACGCACGAAAAGCACGTTGCTCAGCAGCGTGTACAGCCCCTCTTTATTCTTCACTGTGGGGTCTTTGCTCACCTTCTTCTGCGTGTTATACTCCGTACGGATATTGTAACGGCCATCGCGATAGGGTACGACAAACGTGTCGCGAGCCATCGCTGCCTCGTCCTTGAAGACGTCTTCGAGTATCTCCTTCGTGATGTATGGCTCAGTGAACAGTTCCTCGTTCCAGGGCAGTCCGTAAGCCGTTATCTCCGCAGGTGTCATTCCCAGCGCAGGCTGAAACTGCCCTAACAAGCCGTGTACGGCATCGCCGGGTATCTCCCAGATGCGGAAGAACCCCAATATGTGGTCTATGCGGTAAGCATCGAAATACTTCTGCATACTTTGAAACCTGCGCACCCACCACTGACAGTCGTCCTTCAGCATCTCATCCCAGTTGTAGGTAGGAAAGCCCCAGTTCTGTCCATTGATTGAAAAATCATCGGGTGGTGCCCCTGTCTGATACTGACGGTTGAAGTAGTGTGGCTCCTGCCATACATCGCAACTAAGCGGATGCACACCGATTGGTATGTCACCCTTCAGTATCACGCGTTTATTGCGTGCGTGCTCGTGTGCAGAATGCATCTGTTGCGCTAAGACGTACTGCACAAAATAATAGTATGCTGCCTGTTTGTAGGCCTTGGTACGAGGATTACGCAGTGGCTCGCGGTCTGCCTCATCCCAAGTATTGTGTGACGGCCATTGCGTGAAGTCGGCCGTTCCGTATTCATCACGCAGTACACTATAGTAGGCATACGGCAACAGCCATTGCTCCTCCTTGGCAAACCACTGCTTGAAATCGTCGCTGCTTAATATTGCCGTGCGCTCCTGAGCATACAGCAGACGGAGGTATTCCTCCTTCGCTCGTATGACACGCTCATAGTCTATCTCTGCCAAAGCGTTGAGTTCCTTGCGCAGTTGCTCCATCTCTGCGGCCTTCTTCTTGTCAGCCAGGGCTGGTAGTTGTCGTAGGTCTGCATACAATGGGTGCAGGGCAAATACGCTGATGCAGGAGTATGGATAGGAATCGTGCCACGTGCGTTGCATCGTGGTGTCGTTGATTGGAAGCACCTGAAGCAGGCGTTGCCCCGTGTATTCTACCCAGTCAATCATGCGTTTCAGGTCGCCGAAGTCGCCAACGCCGAAACTTCCTTCCGTGCGCAGTGAGAATACAGGCACCAATGTGCCTGCCTTCTTCACGTTCCAGATTTTAAAAAAAGCCTGCGACAACTCATATTCCATCACCTCACCGTGACGTATCCGCTCTACGTGAAGCGTGCGGTTATCCTCCGTTTCCCATAAGTCTCCTTGATTACTGCCTACGGCAACGAACTTAAACTCTATGTCCTGCTCTGCCAAATACTCCGCACTGATGCTGCATACCCACTCGTTTGGCGCTTGTTCCTCGCACGGTAGCGAGCGTGCCAAGTTCCACTCGCCCAATACAGGATGATTGCCTACAAGTACCAATCGCTCGCAACCACGCAGTTGAGGCGCTCTTACCTTCAGGCGGAGCAACGGTCCTGCGCCCCCGCCGTGGTGCATCGAGTGCTTTGATTCGCGTCGGTTTACACACTCGGTGAAGGCTGAGGAATAGAGATATGAATCGTGGGGGATGCTAATCCACGTATCCCATACTACGTAATGTGAATGTTGCGCAAGTGCCATATTGATGCGATGCGCCTGGGTTGTCCACTCCTTATTGATAAGCTCCGTGTCGCGTTTCACCGAGTAATAGTAGTCTGCGAAATCGCCTTGCGGTGTGTCTATGCGCAAGTCATATTGCCATGCGTCACCATTGACAAGGTTCATGCGGTGTGACTCTACGCTGTCAGCGTGCCTTATGTTTAAGTATAGGGATTCACCTTGCCCGGCACTATAATGTATGTTAAACTGTATGGTCATAAAAGAGAGTAGTCATTATATGTGGTATAATGTGATGTTGCATACGTAATGCAATCCTACGAAATGCAGAGAGGTTTTATATATGTAGGGCTTTATGCCTGTATTACCAGCCAAGAATAGTAAGCTATGGCCATTAGTATCATTATTAAGCCTTCAGGACGCGTAAGTGTAAGGTAGCGTTTGCCGAAGCGGCAGAATATCCATAATAAGCATGAGGCTACAAGTAGCGTAGAAATGTCGAACCATGTGATGCCGCCTACACCGAGAGGGTGTATGGCTGCTGCGATGCCAAGCACGAAGAATACGTTGAAGATGACACTGCCTACCACATTGCCCAGTGCCATTGCAGTGTCGCCCTTGCGTGCCGCCATGACAGAGGCGGCAAGTTCCGGAGCCGATGTGCCTGCACTGACGATGGTTAAGGCTATGATTGACTGGCTCACACCGAGTACTGTGGCTATGCCTGAGGCTCCATCTACGAGCCAGTCGCCACCGAAGATAAGGCATGCAAGGCCGATGACTATAAGTAGTGAGGAACGCAGTACCGAAGATATGGGCTTGCTTTCTGTGTCAGAATCTTTTTCTGTTGATACGGATTGCGGTTTCTCTGCTTCATTATTTGCTGTGGCGTTAGCTTCTGATGCCTTTCCTTTGCCTGCCAGTGCGAGTGTGTATGACATAAAGATAGCAAACATACAAAGCATCAGTAATCCGTCGGTGCGACTGATACTGTTATCCGTAGCCTCTGGCGAGAATAACGTGTCAAAGGCTGTTATCGCAATGACAATGCTTGACAATACTGCAAACGGCACATCGTTTCTTACGTTGCCACGCTCTACAACGATTGGTGTGACGACGGCAGTGATGCCCATGATGCCTAATATGTTGAAGATATTGCTACCCACTACATTGCCCAAAGCCATGTCAGCATTACCTTTCAGTGCCGCCACCACACTGACTACGAGTTCTGGTGCGGAACTGCCAATCGCTACTATAGTCATGCCTACCACGAGCGTTGGAATACCAAAGCGCTCAGCTATTGAAGCTGCACCGTCAGTAAGCCAGTCTGCTCCTTTGATTATTGCGAGCAGCCCTATAATAAACTGCCCTGCGAAGAGTAATGTATCCAAAATATTTTGTTGAGTTATTGAATTGTGAATTGAACGCAAAGTTACTAAACTTTTCTGACATTGCCAAATCTTCTGCTTATTATTCATGTAAATTTTTTATGCAAAAAAATATGACATAAGTTTCTTGATTACGAAAAAAAAACATTAACTTTGCACCTTGTTACCAGTATATTACGAAAAACAAATCCGTATTTTTGCCTTAAGCACTTTTTTATTATGCAAAAACACCATAAATAGATGATACACAATCAATAACTAACTATATTAAAAACACACTAATGAAGAAAATAATCTATTCACTGACTCTCACGCTTCTGACGCTGTTGTGTAGCATGACAGCCATGGGTGCGGTGACCATTCAGGAGACAAACGGATGGTTTGAGAGTGGATACGTGACCTGGGCTCGCGAGACAGGTGCCACGTACACGGTTTATTACCGCCCTGCTGGTGGTGCTTACGTGAAGATGGACAAGGAACTTGTACGTCTGTATTCCAACTATGGTCGTGCCGATATGGTGGGACTGAAGGCCGGACAGTACCAGTTTAAGATTGTTTCAAGCACTGGCTCAGAAGCTGAATCCGACGTGTTCTATGCCGCTCCCTATGACCGTTCGGGCTTCGCTCACGTAGGAATGACGGGCGGTATCGGAGCTTATAAGAACGATGGCACACTGAAGGATAACGCACGTGTGCTCTATGTTACGGCTAAGACTGCCAAGACCGTTACGCTTGGAGTCATGAAAGATGGCAAAGAAACACAGTACAAGGGCATACAGGCCATCATCGGAGCATACGAAGGTGGCGGTGAGACACGTCCACTGTGCGTGCGTTTCGTAGGTACAGTGAAGGCTGCCGACCTCGATGCAATGAACTCTAACGAAGGTTTACAGGTGAAAGGCAAGAGCGGTTCCACCGATATGAATGTCACATTAGAGGGTATCGGCTGTGATGCTACGGTGCATGGCTTTGGCTTCCTCGTAAGAAACGCAAAGTCAGTAGAGTTCCGTAACTTCGGCGTCATGCTCTTCCTTGACGACGGTATCTCCGTTGACACAGACAACCATAACGTGTGGATTCACAACATGGACATATTCTATGGTGGCACTGGCTCTGATGCCGACCAGGCAAAGGGCGACGGTTCGGTGGATATTAAGGGTAAGTCAAGCAACATCACCATGTCTTACTGCCACTTCTGGGACTCTGGCAAGTGCTCTCTCGGTGGTATGAAGGGCGAAACTACCGACTGTTGGATGACCTTCCACCACAACTGGTTTGACCACTCTGACTCGCGTCATCCACGCATACGCACAGCTTTCTATCACGTATATAACAACTACTTTGACGGAAACTCAAAGTACGGAGTAGGCGTAACGAGCGGAGGTTCTTCCTTCGTTGAGAACAACTACTTCCGCAACTGTAAATATCCTGTGCTTATATCAAAGCAGGGAACAGACGCAGAAGGCGACGGTACATTCTCTGGTGAGGACGGAGGCGTAAACAAAATCTTCAACAACATAATCATCAACCCACGTAAGGTGCAGCTTTACGACGGTGAGCAGACCGATGGTAAGTGGGATGCCGTGGAGGTAGATAACCGCAGTGACGAAGTAACGGTGAAGTGCCTGACTGGCGGTACGGGTTATAATAACACCGCCGACAAAGCTGCTCGTACCACTTATATAGAAAATATCATTGACGATCCCGAAGACATACCGGCGGCAGTACGTGGTGAACTCATCGGTCGTGAGGGCTTGGGTGCAGGCCGTATGCAGGGCGGTGACTTCAAATGGACATTTAATAACTCCCTGCAGGATGAGAACTACGGTGTCATCTCTGATCTCAAGACTACCGTGGTGAGTTACGAAGGCACCGTGCAGTCGTTTGGCGACGGTACTGCCATCAGCGACCGCACGCCGGCAACAGACCTCGTTGACGGTGGTGACGGTAAGGGACTTGATCAGGAACAGAACGATGAGTTTACCCCATCGTGGGCAGGTGGCAGCGGTACTGCCGTGGCATCAGGCAAGCAAGTAATCGGCGAGAACGACGGATGGTTCTGGTTTAACACTGACAACGATACACAGTACAAAGCATATGTAAATGCTGGCACCATCATCCTCAGTTCCGGTGCATCATATAAGCCAGAACAGACAATAGTTAAGAGCGACAAAACATCTTGCTCCGACTATGTAGGTTCAATACGCCTTGCCAATGGAGAGAGCGTAACCCTCTACAATGCGGGCGGCATCTCTACCGCAGCCTTCTACGTATCGTCAACCGGCGACCAGGCTTGGCAACTGTCAACAAGTACCGATGGCAAGACTTTCACTAACTCCGGCTCTGTCATTACAGGCAAATCAGGCACTCATCCTAACGCTGTATATACTGGTACTGACGCTGCTGTGAAGTACGTGCGCATCACCAATACCAATTCGAGCACGCGCGACGTGCAGGGTGTGAAACTCTATTCTCCATTGGCAGAGAGCGACCTTACCGCTCTTACCACTGAGACCATAGAGATAAAGAACGGCAGCACCTATACGCTTACAAAGGGTACGGACTACACTACATCATGCACGGGCGCAATATCATACAAGTCAAGTTCTGCAAAGATAGCCTCAGTCGATGAGAATGGTAAGATTACCGCTCTTGCAGAGGGCAATACCACCATCACCATGACGCAGAAGGGTGACGACGTAAGGAACGGCGGCACGCTGAAATTCAAGGTGACAGTGACCGATACGCGCGACAACTCTGACCTAACTCTTAACTCAGATGCAGAGATAACCGTAGAACTTGGCAGTACTGCAAGCATCAGCGCTACATGCGCTAACCCATTGACTTATACGTCGGGCGCACCAAGCATCGCTACTGTTGATGCTGAAGGCAACGTAACAGCCGTAGGCTTCGGCACGGCAAAGATTACCATCAGTGATCCAGGCAGCACTACAAATCGTCCTGGCACTGCCGTGGTTACGGTCAACGTGCCCGATAATCGTCCGGCTTCATCGCTAAAAGCCGTGGAGGAACTGACACTGGAGCGTGGCACAGCAACGAAACTTGAGCCGACGGGCGCAGTGGGTAAGGTGAATTATAGCAGCGTTGACGAAACGGTAGCCACGGTTGATGCCGATGGCAACGTGACCGCAGTAGGCGAGGGCGAGACTACCATTTCCATCACCGATGAGGGCGACAACACTGTAAAGGCAGGCGTATGGAACGTTACCGTCAAGGTTACTGACCAGCGTAAGCCTAATACTCTGAGCGTAGGCCCTACAAGCATTGAGATTGAAATGGAGAAAACTATGACGGCAACCCTTGTCATTGAGAATGCCATAGGCTCCGTAAGCTATGCTTCAAGCAATGAGAAAGTGGCCACTGTAAGCAACGGCACCATCAAGGCCGTAAGCGGAGGTGAGGCTGTCATCACCGTGTATGCAGCGGGCAACGAGGAATATAAGGGCGACTCCGTACAGGTAAACGTCAGCGTTATACCCGTTCCGTCACTCGACCCCGTGACATGGAACCTGACAAACGCATCCTATACGCAAAGTGGTACGTTCTCTGCCAATGCGAAAAACATATTCGTAAGCACTGACGGTAGTAACACAGAACTTACCTACGTGGCAGGAGGCAACTGTAAGATTGAGGCAGGCAAACAGATGAAAATGGGTGGTTCGACACAGTACAGCAGTACACCTAACCGCTATTTCGTACTGCCAAAACTCTCAGGGTCGGGCACTCTGACGATAGAGTTTGGTGATAATGCTAACGAGGTTAAGCTCGCTACCTCTGTAAGCAAGACCGCAGTTGCCATCGCAACGCTCGATGGTGACGAGGTAACCGCAGAACTCAAGGGACTGAAGGCTACAGAGACTTACTATCTGTTGATGGATCCCAAGTCATACTTCAAGACTATCACCTGGACTCCTAACGCCGCCACTGCTGATGAAGAGGGCGGTGATGACGACCCAACCGACGTTGAAGACTACAGCATTCCTGAGCCAACGGTTATGTATGACTGGAAAAACAAGGTGGGCGCAACCACGCTCTACAGTGTAACGGCTGCGGGCAACGTAGCTGAGTCAACCGTTAAGGTAAACAACGTAAGCACCGCTTGCGTGAAGTTTGCCAAGACAATAGGATTTAGTGATACGCTGAAGGTGTCACCAGACTACTGCATGGTAGTGAAGGCTGCTGACGGAAAGCAGTTTCAGAAGGGTGACACCATCCGCTTGTTGGGTTGCATAAACAAAAGTGATGCTTCAAAGTACGGCACTACCTGGATTTACAATAATACGACAGCCATCATCAAACCAGAGAATTTCGCTAACACCAACACCACTACTGTCAATCCGGTAATACAAGAGTTTGTGCTTGACATTGACTGCGACAGCCTCACTCTGGGACGCAATGGCAATACGGCTACATGCCTGCTCAACTTCACTGTCATCCGTCCAGCCAACGTCATACTGGGTGATGTCAACAACGATGGACAGGTTACCATGGCTGATGCAAACATGGTAGTGAACTACTTCCTTGCAGATGACAAGGATAGTCTCGGTGATTTCCCGCTCTACAATGCTGATATCAATGGTGATAAGCAAATCACTATGGCTGATGCCAACCAGATTGTAAACAGCTTCCTCTCAGGAAAAGACGTGGAGTAATAAACTCGAAATATAACAAGAAAAACGGTCTTGCAGACACTGTTCTGCAAGACCGTTTTTCTGTTCCTATGCAATCGCTATCTGATTACATTGTAATTGCTATCTGATTACCCTGCAATCGCTACCTGATTACATTGTAATCGCTACCTGATTACATTGCAATCTTTAACTGATTGAGAATGAATAGAATGATGGCTGCTCAATCGTTACAACAAACGCCGTTTTCGATGGCAAAGCACCTGCACAGACAGGAAAAAGAGCTGCAGTGCTTCTACGTATGTGACCCAAACTCGGTAATAAAGCATAAAGTGCAATTCCGTTTATAGATTAAAAAGGCATATTTGTCGTTTTTTTTTGTGAAAAATTTTGCAGATATAAAAAAAAACATTAACTTTGCCAACATAAACAGTTAAAGACAAAAGATTATGAAAAAGATACTTCTCGGCCTAATGGCCATAATAATGTGTACAGGTAACGCTCTTGCAGAGGAAAAAAGTGCGCTTGCCATCCATGTATCAAGTTCTGATACGCAAAGCTACAATATCTCATCTCTGCCAGTAATGAAGCACGTTGATGGGCAACTTGTTATGAAGGCGAACGGAGGAGAGTTGGGTAAGTATGAAATCTACGACGGTTTGAAAATCACATTCTGCAAAGAGGCAGACTTAGGCGATGTCAATCAGGACAGCAAAACGACCATGGCCGATGCCAACAGTATCGTCAATAAATTTCTGTCAGGCTACGTTACAAATATAAATGTGACTGCTGCTGACTATAACAAAGACGGTCAGATTACCATGGCGGATGCCAATAGTGTGACAAACTCATATCTTGTTTCTGGTGAATAAGATACACAATAGAGAAAGAATAAACGTTTCATCAAACAAAAATCCTTTTTTTGGCGTCAATAAGTCTCTCGTGAGGGAAAGTTATTGGCGATTTTTTGTCTTTGTACGATAAAGTATAATCATTTGCCACAAAACGCAGTATTCTGTGCTAAAATGTCGAAAAAAACTTTTTTTATACTATAAAATACACAATTTTCTTCTTATATAAAGAGAAAAATATGTAACTTTGCACAAAAATCCATTATAACTAATAAAAATTACCATTTAAAGAAACATTTTTTTTAGAATAACACATTTGCCAATTTTATGAAGGAGATTAGGAATAACCGTATGGCAGGAAACAATTTTGCTAAAACCATTCTTTTACTTGTGGCCATCATTATGGTTGCAGGCGTAAAAGCTGATGATGTTACCAATGCGAAGCTTGAGCATACCGGTTCAACTTATTACATGAACGGTGAGACCTACAAGCAGACATACGACAACGACGAGGAGCGCTATGCCGGTTCCGCAGGCCAAACTGGATGGAACGGTCAGGCTGCAATGAAATTTTCTTTCGACCTGCCAGCAGGTAAGACTGTCATTGCGGCAACACTCACATGGAGTGCAAAACTATACAAACAAAACAAC
Organism: uncultured Prevotellaceae bacterium; assembly: GCA_946534585.1. Taxonomy (GTDB): domain Bacteria; phylum Bacteroidota; class Bacteroidia; order Bacteroidales; family Bacteroidaceae; genus Prevotella. The sequence goes on along the minus strand of CAMNCV010000159.1, from coordinate 72 downwards.
GGCGGCATACGCAATAACAGTTTCTATTACCTGAACCTCGGCAAGGACATAGACTGGAATGCCTTTGCCCAA